>JAICRQ010000102.1 GCA_025966435.1 Anaerolineales bacterium
AATGTGAAGTCTCGTATGCCGATAAGAACGGAAAATACCAGAAGCAGCAGTCTATTGTGCTGCCGAAACTGTAGAGCGGGTTGGCTGCGCAGCGTCCCGAAGTGAAACGAAGAGGACAACCCGTTAAAATAATGATAGTATGAAAGGCCCGAGGCTCACTGCCTCGGTCTTTTTTAGGAATGTTCTTTTACATCCTCCATCGCCTTTTTGACGTTCACTAACGGCAGGACGATCAGCCCCGCGATAAAGTAAAAGATCAGCGAGAGAATCCCGTAACGCAGGCTGCCGAAGATCTGATTTGCCAGGCCGAAGATCAACGGACCGGTCCACGAAGTGCCGCGTTCACTGACTTCGTAGAAGGAGTAGAACTCTGCCTCTTTCCCTTTGGGGATCATCTGCGCGAAGAGGCTGCGGCTGATCGCCTGCGAGCCCCCCAACACAAGGGCAATGAAGATCCCAAGCACAAAGAACTGCGCCACGCGTGAATCACCTCGCATACCCCCGTAGGCATAAATCACCACACCGGCCCAGATCACGAGGCTCACAATAATGGATTGCTTTGCCCCGATCCAACCGGCGAGCCTGCCCCAGAAAAGCGCCCCAAAAAATGCCACAAACTGGATCATGAGGATCACGGCGATGAGCGTATCCTGTGAAAGCTCGATTCCACCGCGAGCTATGGGCGCCGCGGCAAAGGTCGAGGCAACCGCGATCACAGTTTGAATCCCGTCGTTATACAGGAAATATGCCAGGAGAAATTTGAGCGTTTCTGGAAAGTTCTTCATCTCGCGGAATGTCCTGCCCAGTTGCTTGAAGCCCACGCTCACGTAGGTTTCCCCAGCAGGCAGGGGACGCGTAGCTTTCCGTGAGTGAAGCCGAGACCATGTGAGGAACGAAAACCCTAACCACCAGAGTCCCGCCGAAGCCAGGTTGATGCGAACGGCAAGGTCACCGGGCACGCCAAGATTTTCACTAAAGATAAAGAAGGCTAAGTTGAGCGCGAGTAATATGCCCCCACCGAGATAGCCCATTGCCCAGCCAAAGGAGGAGACACGGTCACGTTGCTCTTCACTGGCGATATCTGGAAGATAGGCATTGTAAAAGACGATCGCGGCACCAAAGGCAAGGTTTGCCAGCATGAAGAGTACCCCGCCCAGCCACCACAATTCTCCCGTAACCAGGAACATCGCAATTGTCAGGATCGCGCCTGTGGTCGCGAAGATCTGCATCATGCGCTTGCGCAAATGGGAATAGTCTGCTATCGCGCCGAGGATGGGGAGGAAGAGAACTTGAAGACCCACGGAGAGTGAGATGCAATAAGGTAAAAACGAATCCGGTGCGATGGGAATTCCGAGGAAGCGAGCGAGTCCATCCGCCCCGGCCGCGTCTGCTGCAAGAGAGGCAATATATGGTCCGAGAAAAACAGTTCCGACGGTTGTGCTGAAGGAAGAGTTCGCCCAGTCATACATAGCCCAGCCAAAGATTTCGCGTCGATCATTCACTGGTGCCTGCGATGTAGTCATCATGCCTCCCGAGAGTTGGGTTTTCAAGCGGGGTTCGAGATTCTATCAGTCAAAACCCCATCTGCTGCTTGCGGGTTGCGAAAATCGCAGAATATGATAGAATCCGTCCGTTCGTCAAAAGGGAAATTGGGAGGAAAAATCCCTTGCGCATAAACGAAGTTTCATATATAATTACGGTTTGCTATCCCGCCAAAAGGTCGCGGGATGGATTTGTGTGTTTATCGCCAGTGCATCACTTCCAAAATTTGAATCTTGTTTACCATCTCAACAGAATAAAGTTTAGGGATTGATGCGGCATTTCGTATCCGACTCACACCCCAGGCCAGGAGTGAACTGAATGTCACCTTTACCCCGCAAGAGTTACGCGCGTATTCCCATCGATATCAAACTACCTAACCTGATCGAAGTACAACTCGACTCATTTGAACGCCTCAAAAAGGAGGGACTCGGCGACCTCTTCCATGAGGTCTCGCCGATCGAATCGTATAACAAGGGGATGAAGTTATATTTCCCCAGCCGCAGCCCCGAAGCAAAGCAATGGGGCTTAAAGTATTGGTTTGGAGAACCCAAGCATACCATCGAAGAATGCGTGGAACGTGATCTGACCTATGCCAGCCCGCTGTATGTTTCCGTGCTGCTGGCGGGTCCGGATGTCCCCGAGCCGATCAAGCAGGATATTTTCCTCGGTGACTTCCCCGAGATGACCGACAAAGGCACGTTCATTATTAACGGGACGGAGCGCGTCGTCGTTTCGCAGCTGATCCGCTCCCCCGGCGTCTATTTTGAAGCACCCACCGATCGCGCCACAGGGCGTCCCTTGGCTATGTCCAAGCTGATTCCTGATCGCGGCGCCTGGATGGAATTCGAGACCCGCAAATCGGATTACATCATTCTGAAGTTCAATCGCAAGCGCACTGTGCCGATTACGGTTTTTCTGCGCGCCCTGGCTGCTGTGGATGATGGTATCAAAGACTCGCCGCTCAAGACTGGCAGCGACGAGGAGATACTGTCCCTCTTCCAGGATGTGGATAACAATCCCGAGCGCTTGTTTATGGCTTCCACCCTCAAGCAGGAGCCTGAGTGGGAAGTCACCAATAAACAGACGATTGCCGAAGCCGCTCTGATCGAGTTCTTCCGCAAGATGCGCCCCGGCGACCCTGCCACGTTGGACAATGCTCGCCAATTCTTGGAGGAGCAGTTGTTCGATCAGCGGCATTATGATCTCGAGCGCGTTGGTCGTTACAAACTGAACCAGAAGCTCGATCTGGATGTCCCCATCCCCCATCGCACGGTGACAAAGAGCGATATCATTCGCTTGCTGCGCCGCATGATTCAGATCAACAACGGCGTTGAAAAGGCTGATGATATCGATCATCTGGGTAATAGACGTGTTAAGACAGTGGGTGAGCTGATCCAGAACAAATTGCGCATCGGCCTGCGCCGCATGGAGCGCGTGATCAAAGAGCGCATGTCCATTCGCGACCAGGAACAGCTTTCACCAGTGACATTGGTCAATATCCGCCCGGTCGTGGCAGCGCTGCGAGAATTCTTCGGCTCATCCCAGCTTTCCCAATTTATGGATCAGACCAACCCTCTCGCCGAGTTGCGCCATAAGCGTACCTTGTCGGCGTTGGGACCTGGCGGTCTGCGCCGCGAGCGCGCTGGCTTTGATGTCCGTGACGTGCATCACTCGCACTATGGTCGTATCTGCCCAATCGAGACGCCAGAAGGTCCAAACATCGGCCTGATCGGCCGCCTTGCCTCGTTCGCTCGTGTGAACGAGTATGGTTTCATTGAAACGCCATACCGCAAAGTATTCCGCACCATGCAAGCCGACGATGAACGGCTCGAAGGGCGCACGTTGCGCGAGAATGTTACCGACCCGAAGTCTGGTGAAACCTTGTTCAAGAGCGGCGAGACGATCGATGCTAAGATGATGAAGCGAATTGCCAAGACTGGCAATCCTGCCAGTATCGTTCCGTACGTCTCCGACCAGTTCGATTATCTCTCTGCCGATGCCGAGGACAAGTACGTGATCGCCCAGGCAAATGCACCTCTGACAGATACAAAGAGCTTTGTCCGTGACCGTGTATCCTGCCGTTATCACTCCAGCTTTATCTTCTCGACGCCGGAATCCGTGGACTACATGGATGTGGCGCCACACCAGGTTGTAGGGATCAGCGCTGCGCTCATCCCGTTCCTCGAGCATGATGATGCCAACCGCGCCCTGATGGGCTCGAACATGCAGGCACAGGCCGTCCCGCTTGTACGCCCGGAAATCCCACTCGTCTCCACGGGTATGGAATATCACGCCGCGTTAGACTCTGGCCAGGTGGTAGTCGCGGAGGCAGACGGTGAAGTCACGTCCGTGACAGGTAACACGATCACAGTCAAAGAAAGAGGCGGCGTCCGTACTTACCAGCTTCGTAAGTATCAACGTTCGAATCAGAGCACCTGTATAGATCAGCGTCCCGCCGTTGTAAAGGGACAGAAGATCAAGAAGGGCGATATCATTGCCGACTCATCTTCCACAGAAAGTGGTCAGTTGGCGCTGGGTCAAAATGTGGTTGTGGCATTCCTTTCGTGGGAAGGCGGCAACTTTGAAGATGCGATCCTGATCTCGGAACGATTGGTTCAGGAAGATCGCTTTACCTCTGTGCATATTGAAAAGTATGAAGTAGAAGCCCGCGACACAAAATTAGGCCCGGAAGAAATCACACGTGACATTCCTAATGTCGGTGAAGATGCGATCAAAGACCTGGACGAGAATGGCATCATCCGTATCGGTGCCGAAGTCGGACCCAACGATATTCTGGTCGGCAAGATCACACCGAAAGGTGAAAAGGAACTGACACCTGAAGAGCGCCTGTTACGTGCCATCTTCGGTGAAAAATCACGTGACGTGAAGGATACATCCTTACGTATGCCGCACGGTGAGCGCGGCAAAGTGGTGGATGTAAAGGTCTTCACCCGTGAGGAGAACTCTGATCTCTCTGCGGGCGTAGATATGATGGTACGTGTTTCAGTCGCCCAGCGCCGCAAGTTGACCGCTGGTGACAAGATGGCAGGTCGCCACGGGAATAAGGGTGTGGTTTCCAAGGTGGTCCCCGTGGAAGATATGCCCTTCCTCGAAGACGGCACGCCCGTGGACATTATTTTGAACCCTCTCGGTGTTCCCGGTCGTATGAACATCGGTCAGGTATTGGAAGTCCATCTCGGGTGGGCAGCCAAGCGCCTCGGTTATCGCGCTGTCACTCCCGTGTTTGATGGAGCTACGGAATATGAAATCGAAGCTGAACTCGCACGTGCGTGGATTGTGGATCAGGCATGGAAGGAGTCGGCTGTCACTGCCTGGGAATGGCTCAAGCAGCAGGAATATGATCCCGAGTCAATTCAGGATGATGATGAAGTCCGGCGACTTTATCTGGAAGAGTGGCTGGGCGCACGTGACTACGATCCGTACGAGTTGAACAATGTGGATTATGCCCGGTTTGCAACCGCATCCGAATGGCTGCGGGACAAGGGCCATGATCCCGACGCGATCTTCCATCCCGAAAATGTGGACCCGCGCGAGCGCGAGCAGTACAACACCGCCGCGGTCAGTGCCTGTCTGCGCCTGTGGATTGAAAGCCATGGGCACACTGGCAGAATCGCAGAAGCACGCGTAGTGGAAGTTGCCCAGGAAATTACCAGCTCCACCGGCGACCCGATGCCGACCCTCGGTAAGCAAATGCTGCGCGATGGCAAGACGGGTATTCCCTACGACCAGCCGGTAACGGTTGGTGTCATGACCGTTCTGAAACTGCATCATCTTGTGGAAGACAAGGTTCATGCGCGCTCGACCGGGCCGTACAGTTTGGTCACGCAGCAGCCGCTTGGTGGTAAGGCTCAATTCGGTGGTCAGCGCTTTGGTGAGATGGAAGTGTGGGCACTTGAAGCCTATGGCGCTGCATACACACTTCAAGAGATGCTGACTGTAAAGTCGGATGATGTTCAAGGACGTGTCAATACATATGAGGCAATTGTCAAAGGTGAACCTATCGAGGAACCAAGCATCCCTGCCTCGTTCCGCGTTCTTGTAAAAGAATTGCAATCCCTTGGTCTCGCCGTGGAAGCGATCAATGAAGGCGGTGATGTTGTTAAGTTTGGTAAGGATGAAGAGAAACAGCATCCACCGAAGTTGGATACTGGTTTGTTGGGCATTGGAAACAACCTAATGACCAAATAAATCTTGACGGCAACTGGAGTGAATGATAAAATCAATCTCCGTTGCCAAAAAGATACAGCGGCGAAACTCCCGCTACAAGGCATGGCACTACAAATGAGGCCATCAATTTCGTTGTGATGGCCTTATTTCTTGCGACAAAATACGTCAAATCATTGTAAAAGAAAGAAGTAATCGGAGGCGAATCGTGCCGACAATCAATCAAATGGTCCGCAAGGGCCGCAAGAATAAGAAAGCAAAAAGCAAAGCCCCGGCCCTGCAGTACACATTGAATTCGTACAAGCAGCGTCGCGTGCGCCAGGATAAAGGCGCACCTCAAAAACGCGGCGTGTGTACGATCGTGCGTACCATGACCCCCAAGAAGCCAAATTCGGCGCTGCGCAAGATCGCTCGTGTCCGTCTGACAAATGGTATTGAAGTGACCGCGTATATTCCTGGCGAAGGCCATCAGTTACAGGAACACTCCGTGGTGCTGGTACGTGGTGGACGTGTAAAAGATCTGCCCGGTGTGCGCTATCACATTGTGCGCGGTTCTTTGGATACGACAGGCGTTGCGAATCGAAAACAGGGCCGCTCCAAGTATGGTGCGAAACGCCCCAAGTAAGTTGAAGTTGATGGAGTAATCAATCATGCGTAGAGCAAAACCTGAAGAACGAGAAATCCTTCCTGATATTCGCTACAACAGTGTGCCGGTGCAAACCATGGTCCAGCACGTCTTGAAGCGCGGCAAGAAAAGCGTCGCGCTGGGGCTTGTCTATGATGCCATGGACCTGATCAAGGAGCGCACACAGAAGAGCCCACTCGAAGTGTTCGAGACGGCCCTTAAAAATGTCTCACCTGTCATGGAAGTCCGCCCACGTCGTGTGGGTGGCGCAACCTATCAGGTACCTATGGAAGTTTCAACGGACCGCCGCAATACGCTGGCGATTCGCTGGATTTTATCTGCAGCTCGTGATCGCTCGGGCAAATCCTTCCCCGATAAGCTGGCTGGCGAATTGATCGACGCGTTTAACGAAACAGGTTCCGCGATCCGTAAGCGTGATGAAACCCATAAGATGGCAGAAGCGAACCGCGCGTTCTCCCATTATCGTGTTTAAAAATTTTAGAGAAATAGCAAAGGTAACTTAACGAATGGCTCGTGTGTATCCGCTCGAGAAGTATCGAAATATTGGAATTATTGCCCACATTGACGCCGGGAAGACGACAACGACCGAGCGTATCATGTTCTATACGGGCAAGACCCATCGCATCGGTTCGGTGGATGAGGGGACGACTGTCACTGACTGGATGGTTCAGGAACGCGAGCGTGGTATCACGATCGTTTCTGCAGCCGTATCTGCAGAATGGAAGGGCTATCAGTTTAACCTGATTGATACCCCAGGCCATATCGATTTCACCGCCGAAGTACAGCGCTCCCTGCGTGTTTTGGATGGGGGCGTTGTAGTGTTCGATGCTGTCCAGGGCGTGGAGCCGCAGAGCGAGACGGTCTGGCGACAGGCGGATCGCTACGGTGTCCCGCGCATCTGCTTTGTTAATAAAATGGACCGTGTTGGTGCTTCCTACGAGCGCACGATCGAAAGCATTAAAGAACGCCTGGGCGCCAACCCGATTCCTATGCAGCTTCCCGTTGGGTTTGAATCAGGATTCCGCGGGGCTGTGGATCTATTAACAAAAAAAGCTGTCATCTGGGAGGATGATCTGGGGAAGGAACCCAAGATTGTTGATGTCCCCGATGATTTGAAATCGCAGGTAGAAGATGCACGTGCGTATATGGTGGAAAGGATCGCAGAGCTTGACGATGACCTGACATTGAAGTATCTTGAAGGTCAGGATATCACAGTTGAGGAATTGAAGGCTGCTTTGCGAAAAGGGGTCATTGCCAGCCAGGCAGCGCCCGTTTTCTGTGGCTCTTCCTTAAAGAATAAAGGGGTTCAAGTGCTGCTTGATGCAGTGATTGATTATCTTCCATCCCCAGCAGATGTTCCCCCCGTTATAGGCACTGATATTGATCAGGAAGAGCAGATTGAACTTCCGGCAGATGATGCTGCTCCCTTGAGCGCGTTGGTTTTCAAGATTGTGACAGATCCCTATGTCGGCCGTCTTGCTTATTTCCGTGTGTACTCTGGTGTTCTTACACAGGGAAAAATGCTCATGAATACAAGTAAAGGTCGTCGTGAGCGTATCGGCCGTTTGATTCGAATGCATGCCGACCGCCGCGAGGATATTACCGAAGTGCGGGCGGGAGATATTGGTGCGATTCTGGGTTTGAAGGATACATTCACAGGCGATACGCTGTGTGACACAAAGAAGATCATTCTCGAAAGCATTTCCTTCCCGGAACCAGTCATCTCGATTGCTATCGAGCCGAAGAGCAGCGGTGACCAGGAAAAGATGGGTGAAGCACTGCGCAAGCTATCCGAGGAGGACCCGACCTTCCGCGTCCGTTCGGATGAAAACACCGGTCAGACGATTATTTCCGGGATGGGTGAGCTGCATCTCGACATTCTGGTGGATCGTATGCTGCGCGAGTTCCGTGTGCAGGCGAACATTGGCAAGCCGCGTGTTGCCTATCGTGAATCGATTACGCGCGCGGTCCCGAAAGTAGACTTTAAATACGCGAAACAGTCTGGTGGTCATGGTCAATATGGTCACGTAGTGATTTCGCTCGAACCCGGGGAACGCGGCAGTGGAATTATTTTTGAAAACAAAATTGTCGGTGGTTCGATCCCGAAAGAGTACATCCCGGCTGTTCAAAAAGGTGTGATGGAAGCCGCGGATAACGGTGTGCTGGCTGGTTATCCGGTCGTGGATATGAAAATCACGTTGTTCGATGGCTCATTCCACGAAGTAGACTCGAGCGAAATGGCATTCAAGATGGCAGGCTCCATGGCATTCAAAGAAGGAGTGCAGAAGGGTTCACCTGTCCTGCTCGAGCCGATTATGAAGGTTGAAGTTGTAGTTCCCGATGAATATCTTGGGGATGTCATCGGGCAGCTCAATAGTCGCCGTGGCAGTATCCAAGGGCTGGAAGTGCGCCCCGGGAACGCGCAGGCCGTCCGCGCCTTCGTTCCCTTGGGTGAAATGTTTGGCTATGCTACTGATTTGCGTTCAGCCACACAGGGACGCGGTGTTTCCAGTATGGAATTTGATCATTATGCGCCCGTTGCACAATCTGTGGCGCAGGAACTTTTGAAATAAATAACTAACGTTTTCATTATTAGAAGGAGACGCATCAATGGCGAAGGCGAAGTATGACAGGAGCAAGCCACATCTGAACGTGGGAACGATGGGGCACATCGACCACGGGAAGACGACGCTAACGGCAGCGATCACGAAGGTGTCGCAGCTGATGGGCAACGCCGAATTCCGGGCATATGACCAGATCGACAATGCCCCGGAGGAGAAAGCCCGCGGCATCACGATTAACATTGCGCATGTGGAGTACCAGACCGAGAAGCGGCACTATGCCCACGTGGACATGCCGGGACACCGGGACTACATCAAGAACATGATCACCGGTGCGGCGCAGGTGGATGGCGCCATTCTGGTGGTGGC
>JAICRQ010000501.1 GCA_025966435.1 Anaerolineales bacterium
ATCGGTGATGTACGCGATCGTGAGCGTCTCGTCCGCGCCATGCATGGGGTGGATATTGTCGTCCATGCTGCGGCGCTCAAGCAGGTCCCGGCGTGTGAGTACAATCCGATGGAAGCGATCAAGACCAATATCATGGGCACGGCGAACGTCGTCGAAGCCGCGCTGGATGCGGGCGTCAAGAAGGTGATGACCATCAGCACGGATAAAGCTGTCAACCCGGTGAACCTGTACGGCGCCACCAAACTTGCGGCAGAAAAGCTAACTGTGCAGAGCAACAACTATGCCGCTGGAAAAGCCACGCGTTATGCGTGCGTTCGCTACGGGAATGTAGTGGGCAGCCGGGGGTCCGTCGTGCCTCTTTTCCTCAAGCAGCGCGCCGGGGGAACCGTCACGATCACCGATGAACGCATGACGCGCTTCTGGCTGTCGCTGGAGCAGGGCGTCCGCTTTGTGATGAACTGCATCGACCAGATGGAAGGCGGCGAGGTCTTTGTGCCCAAGATTCCCAGCACGAAGATCGTTGACCTTGCTAGTGCAATTGTCCCCGATGCGAAATTCAATATCATCGGTATCCGCCCCGGAGAAAAAGTCCACGAGGTGCTCATCTCAGAGGATGAAGCACGTAACACGGTGGAGCGTGAAGATATGTTTATCGTCAAACCGCCCGAAACCCTCTGGGAACGCGGGCTGGAGTATGAAGGGAAATCTCTCCCGGAAGGCTTCCGTTATTCGAGCGATACAAATGCCCAATGGCTGGATGTCGACGGAATCAAAGAATTTATCGCACCATTTGAGAAATTGTTCCAAGAAGGTCGATTGGAAGGCTAGGAAAAGTATCAGATGCCAGGTATCACGTGTCGCGTGATCTAAACCTGACACCTGGAACCTGACACATGAAACTCTTAGTCACCGGAGCCAGTGGTTTACTTGGCATCAACCTCGCGATGGAAGCTGCGCGTGAGCATGAAGTCATTGGACTGGATCGCGGAAAGCTCAAGTCCGCTCCCTTTCAAGTCCTTAAGGGAGATCTTCTCAAACCAGGCGAAATCCACTCTATCCTTCATGCGACCAAACCGGACTGGCTCATCAACTGCGCCGCCCTTGCAAACCTTGAAAAATGTGAGGAAGATCCACGGCAGGCAAGAGTCCTGAATGCGGATCTGCCAGGAGAATTGGCCTCTGCCTGCGCAGATAGAAGTATTCCATTTATACACATCTCTACCGATGCAGTATTTGATGGAATGAAAGTGGGCACATATACAGAACACGACCAACCGAATCCACAAAGTGTTTATTCGAAGACAAAGCTCGATGGAGAGAGAGCTGTGCAGGATGCCAACTCACAAGCCATTATTGCTCGAGTCAACTTTTATGGCTGGTCGCTCGGCGGGCGGAGGAGCCTTGGTGAGTTTTTCGTAAACAATCTCAGTGAAGGAAAAGCAGTGAATGGCTTCACTGACGTGACCTTCTGCCCCATGCTGGTCAATGTCACTGCCCGCCTGCTGCTCGAAATGTTTCAAAAGGACTTAACTGGCTTGTATCATGTGGTTGGCGCGCAACCGATGAACAAGTACCAGTTCGGGGTGGAAGTTGCGCGGATGTTCGGGCTGGATGAAAGCCTTATCTCGCCGCAATCCGTCGAAACGTCCAGCCTGACCGCCAAACGCTCCCACAATTTATGGCTGTCTATCCACAAACTGTCCACAGATTTGGGGCACGAAATCCCCGCATTCTCCACAGGTTTGGCGGAGTTTTATACACAGTTCCAGCAGAGTTATCCACAGAAAATCCGTAGTTATCAACAGTAAGTACGTCGGATTGCCAATCCGACCCACAAGTTATCCACAGGATCATCCACATGAACAATCTACTCAAACTCGAAGAATTCTCTCTGTTTGGACTTTCCCTGTTCCTTTTTTCTCAATTGGACTACGGATGGGGTTGGTACGCGCTCCTGTTTTTAGCACCCGATCTGAGCATGGCCGGCTATCTGGCGAATCCACAAGTCGGGGCGTGGGCTTATAACCTAGTTCACCACAAGGGGCTTGCCGTGGCACTTTATATGTTGGGTTACTTGCTCGCGGTTCCGTGGCTGATGTTCGTCGGGACAATCCTTCTCGGGCACTCCAGCCTCGACCGTGTCTTTGGCTACGGCTTGAAATACCCCGATGCGTTCCAGAATACGCATTTGGGAAGGATTGGAAGATAACACTTATGAAACCTGAGCGATTAGCCAGAGAGATCATCTATCAAAGTCCATGGGTAAATCTTTACCTGGATACGGTGCAATTTCCAAATGGTTTTCTCATTGAAAAGTTTCATTTGCTGGATTTTCCTCGCGCTGCCGTGACCGCCATTGTAGAAGATGGTTCGGAAAATATTTTGTTTGTCTGTGTTTGTCGTTACACAAGTGGTGCGGCAGAATGGGAGCTGCCTGCAGGCGGAATGGAAGTAGGCGAGTCTGAAATCGATGCCGCAGAGCGAGAGGTTTTGGAAGAAACTGGCTATATGTCAGAGAGTCATGAATTGATTTATTCCTATCGTCCAATGAACGGGAGCGCCAACCAGGTTTTCCATGTCATCCGCTGCAGAGCAACCAACTTTATTCAGGAGTTTGACAGGAACGAAGTCAGCGAGACGCGATGGTTTGCGAAGTATGAGGTCAAGCAAATGATCAAAGATAAAGCCATTACAGATGGCTTTACCCTGACTGCTTTGTTATTGATCTTGCAGGATCAGTAAAGTGAGAAAATCTTGCAGTTAAGGGACGATGATCCGATAGGAAGACAAAGGAGAAGACTATGGAAATCAAATTCGGGGATCGCACGATTGGCTTGTACCATCCCACGTATTTCATCGCGGACATCGCCGCTAACCACGATAGTGATCTCGAACGCGCGAAACTGCTCATCCGCTTGGCGAAGGAAGCCGGCGCCGATGCTGCCAAATTCCAGAACTTCGACGCGCCGAAGATTGTCTCGGATTATGGTTTTCGCAACATGGGTGGTCAGGTCAGCCATCAGGCGACGTGGAAGAAATCTGTGGTGGAGGTCTATCGTACCGCATCTATTCCCTTCGAGTGGACAACA
>JAICRQ010000044.1 GCA_025966435.1 Anaerolineales bacterium
GAACGCCGAATTCACTGTCGATCTTGAATCACAAACACTCTCTTTCCCGAATGGCTCCGTCCAATTTCCCATCGATCCATTCAACAAAGCCTGCCTTCTAAACGGCGTGGACGAACTCGGTTACATCCTGAGTTTTGAAAAAGAGATCGCCACGTTTGAAGCCAGATCCAATTACTAATTACCAATTACAAATCTCCCCTCTCACGTCTATCAATAGGCAATAATTATGGACATCCCCCTTATACAGATCTACGACACTACCCTCCGCGACGGCACCCAATCCGAAGGCTTCACCCTTTCGAGTAATGACAAGGTCCGCATCGCCCAAAAATTGGACGAGCTCGGCGTGGCATTTATCGAAGGAGGATGGCCCGGCTCCAACCCAAAAGATGTAGAATTCTTCGAGCGCGCCCAGGATATGGAATGGAAAAATGCCTTAATTGCTGCGTTCGGTTCCACGTGCCGCGTCAAAGGCGGACCCGAGGATGATGCGAACATAAAGGCACTGATCGACTCCCATACCCCCGTCTGCACCATCTTTGGCAAGACGTGGACATTGCATGTGAAAGATGTGTTGCTGACGACTCTTGAAGACAATTTACGAATCATCGAGCAATCTGTGGCGTACCTCAAAGCGAATGGCAAACGCGTGATCTACGATGCGGAACATTTCTTCGATGGTTACAAAGTAGACCATGCTTACGCTCTCGAAACTCTGCGCGCGGCGATCCGCGGCGGCGCAGAGACCGTTGTGTTATGCGATACCAATGGCGGGACATTACCCTGGGAGATCGAGCAAATTATTCGTGAGCTGAAACCAACCCTTGCACACCCCTTCGGAATTCATACACACAATGACTCTGAGTGTGCCGTTGTCAATTCCCTGGTTGCGGTGCGTGGAGGTGCCATTCAGGTGCAGGGAACGATCAACGGCGTGGGCGAGCGCTGTGGCAATGCCAATCTGGTTTCCATCATGGCAGACCTGGAACTAAAAATGGGCTATTGCTGTCTCCCACCAGGAAACATAAAGCACTTATATGATCTCTCCCATTTTGTGGCGGAGGTAGCCAACATTACGCCCGATGGACACCTGCCCTTTGTAGGCAAGTCCGCATTTGCGCATAAAGGCGGAGTTCATGTGGCGGCGATGCGGCGGAATGCAAAATCGTATCAGCACGTAGAACCGGAAGTTGTGGGGAATAAAATGCGCGTGGTGGTTTCAGATCTCTCGGGCCGCGGCAATTTGCTGAGCAAGGCGGAAGAGCATGGCGTGGAAGTGGAAGGTGCAGAGGTTCTGCCTGTTCTCAACGAGATCAAGGAACTGGAATCCCGCGGTTTTTCTTTTGAGGCAGCGGAAGCCTCCGTGACAATGATGTTGAAGCGACAGGAATATGGGTATAAGCCGCCCTTTGAGCTAGTGGATTTCTTCGTCAACGTGGAACACCGCCAGGGACGTGGTATTTTCGCAGAGGCGATGGTCAAGGTCCGGGTGCAGGGTGAACTGCTGCATACCGCTGCTGAGGGGAATGGTCCGGTCAACGCCCTAGATAATGCATTGCGCAAGGCGCTGCTCAGTTATTATCCTCAGCTTGCGGATTTCCATTTATCGGATTACAAAGTCCGTATCCTGGATTCAGATCACGGCACCGAAGCGATCACGCGCGTCTTGATCGACACGCGCAATAACACCAGCCGTTGGAGCACTGTAGGCGCGAGCACGAATATCATCGAAGCCAGCTGGCGGGCGCTGGCAGACTCAGTGGAATACGGCTTGATGGTGGCACACTAAATGGACGATGGACCAATGACCATGGACCATAGGTTATCGTCTATCGTTCATTGTCCATCGCCTGATTTGGAGACCTAATATGGAATTCAAAATCACACTCTTACCTGGCGATGGCATTGGACCTGAAGTGGTCGAAGAAGCCGTGCGTGTCCTGGACGTAATTGCTGCGAAATACAATCATACCTTTCAATATCAAGAGCGCTTGATGGGTGGTTGCTCCATTGATAGGTACGGTACATCTCTGACCGATGAGACCCTGTCTGACTGCCAATCTTCGGACGCGGTACTGCTGGGCGCGGTGGGTGGTCCAAAGTGGGATGATCCCAACGCTAAAGATCGCCCCGAGCGTGGATTGCTCGCTCTCCGCAAGGGACTCTCTGTCTTTGCGAATCTCCGTCCTGTCAAAGTGCATGCTGCGCTGATCGGGGCCTCGCCCTTGAAACCGGAGCGACTCCAGGGAGTGGACATCCTGGTGATTCGTGAGCTTACAGGCGGTTTGTACTTCGGTCAGCCAAAACTGCGTGAGATGAGGGGAGATTGTGAATATGCAGTCGACACTCTTGAGTATTATGATTATGAAATCAAGCGTATTGTGGAGCTTGCCTTTAAGCTGGCGGAAGGACGAAAGCAAAAAGTCACATCGGTAGACAAGGCGAATGTATTGGAATCATCCAGGCTCTGGAGACGGGTGGCAACCGACGTAGGGAAGAAATATCCTGATGTAAATTTGGAGCATCAGCTTGTCGATAGCGCCGCGATGAGACTGATCACCGGTCCCGCGACAATGGATGTTATCGTTACCGAAAACATGTTCGGTGATATTCTCACTGATGAGGCGTCGGTACTGGCGGGGTCGATGGGGATGTTGCCCTCTGCTAGTTTGTCGGAGGCAGGCGTCGGCTTGTATGAACCGATCCACGGCTCGGCGCCGGATATCGCCGGAAAGGGAATTGCCAATCCCATTGGTACAATTCTGTCCACTGCTCTGCTGTTGCGGTATTCCTTGAAGCTAGAGGAGGAAGCGGCGTGTATTGAGCAGGCGGTCGATCGAGCCATCACGGATGGTGCGCGAACTACAGATCTCGGCGGCACGTTGACGACCCGTCAGATGACGGATGAAATCATCAAACATTTCTAAGGAGAAGACATCATGGGCATGGAATCCAAATATATCTGGATGGACGGCGAGCTTGTGGACTTTGAAAAAGCCACAGTTCATGTCCTCAACCCCGCCATGCATTACGGCGCCGCGGTATTTGAGGGAATCCGAGCATATAACACGCCGAAGGGACCCGCGGTGTTCCGTTTGCGGGAACATGCGGAACGGCTGCTTGATTCGGCGCGGGTATTTGGCGTACGCAAGTTTGCGTTTACGGTGGACGACATCGTGAAAGCGGTCAAAGAGACGGTACATGCCAACGGATTCACGGATTGTTATATCCGCCCGCTGTTGTATCTGAAAGGCGGCGCCTGGAACTTAAACGTAGATGCCGGTCAGCCTGCCCTGATGATCGCGGTCTGGCAGTGGAGCAACTATCTTGGCGAAGAGGCACTGGCAAAAGGGATTCGAGCAAACATTTCCTCCTACACGCGCCATCACCCCAACGTCAGCATGACGAAGGCAAAAATCGCCGGGAATTATGTCAACAGCTTCCTTGCCAAGACGGAGTCCGAACGGCTCGGCTTCCAGGAAGCCATCATGCTGGACCCGCAGGGATACGTTGCCGAGTGCACGGGAGAGAATCTCTTTATGGTGCGGCGCGAGAAATTGGTTACCCCTGCCACCGCGCCCGTGCTGGAGGGTCTTACACGGCACACCATCCACACGATCGCGAAGGATCTTGGCTATGATGTGCTCGAGCAACCCATCTCGCGCGACCAGTTATATATTGCAGATGAAGTTTTCGTATGTGGTACGGCAGCCGAATGCATAGGCTTGAGTGAAATTGACTTCCGCGTGATCGGGGATGGAAAGACGGGTCCCATTACGCGTGCAATCCAAAACGTCTATCATGATTTGATCCGGGGTAAAGTGGCAAAGTATGAGGAGTGGTGCGATTACGTGGGAGAGGAAGTCAAGGTCTAACGGGTTACCAGATAAGGGCGAAAAAGCGAGCCGTACGGCTCGCTTTTTCGTATCTCAGCAGGTTTATATGCCTACATTCTAAATTTGATTGTATTGTGGGCGAGTAAGCCACATGCTTAGAAACCCGGTTCCATATCCGGCGACAGCGAGAGCGTATAGCCACCGCGCACCGATCGCATCGAAGATACCTCCGGAGATAGGAGCCGCCAGCACGCTCACCAATCCTGCCAGTGTGACCGTGTAAATTGCCAGCACCGTCCCGGTTTCGGCGGGGTCGGTGCGGCTGCTAATCAGGAAAACCGAAGCAATTGTCATAAAACTGAATGACACCCCTCCGACGAATCGCACGATCATAATGGTTGCAATGGACGGAAACAACAGAACCGCCGCTCGCTGGAAGAAGAGCAGGATGATCGCAAACAGCATCACCCGGTGCGCGCCCACCCGGCGGACATAACGGTCGGCATAGACCATAAAGGGTAACTCCACGATGGCGCTCAAGATCCCGGCAAAGGAGATGAGCAGCTTGGATGCGCCAAGCTCCGCCAGAAAGACGTTCTCAAACTGTAGAACGCCGTTATTAAGAAAGCCCATACAGACGAGAGCAATAGCATAACCGAGCAGGGTGCGGTCCCGGGTGATCTGTCGAAACGCTGTTCGCAAATTAGACGGTGGCTGTCCCATCAGCCGGCGTGAAACAAAATAGCGGGGTTGGATCAAAAGCGTCAACAGTGCACCGGTTAGCCACATCAGGCTCACGCCCAGAAAGCCTGCCTCGAATCCGAAACGCTCAATCAGCCAGCCCGAGGCAGGCACAACGAGAATCCAACCCACCGACGCCCAGACGCGAACACTGCCGTATCCGGTCCCAGCCTCCTCTGACACGTGCACTGCCATGGCATCCGACGCAGGCATGATTCCTGCGCCTACAAGTGACTGAAAAAATATAATGACGACTATCCCCAGAAAAATCGTCTGCTGACCCAGGAGGAAGTAACCGATCGCGGCCAGCATCAGAGAAGCCTGCAGGATGCCTCGTGCCTGCGGTCGCTTCTTGATTTCGCTCACAAGGATGGGGGAAACGACGAGACCGATTGTCGCGCTGACAGAGCCAATCGTCCCGATCTGTGCCCCACTCAGCCCCAGGCTGACATAAAAAAGATTGATAAAAGGCAGGATAAAGCCCCAGCCGCCCATAAAGGCAAAGTAGTAGGCGCGGGCGAAAATAAGATCGCGGTTAAGTTGTTTTGAGAGCATAGAATTTTTGGCAAACGGGCGAAGTATATCACCCCGAAAAAGACTGTCTAATTGCATTACAAAATTGCCATGTCCGACAGGAGACGACCAACAAAGCTTGGTTACGTAATCTCACAATGTACCGGAATCTATATCTGGCAGATATATCTCAGTATATTGACCTGTCTAGCTCGTCACTCTAAGATAGCCACATCGTTAATAGATGAGGAAGGAGATTTTGAAGATGGCTACTGAGAAAAAAGAAAAACCAAGGGAAGAAACTGACGAGATCGAAAAGACCATCGATCCCTACACAGGGGAGTTGAAGCCTGTCCCGGAGGATGCCGATCAGTTCATCGAGGTCATACCGGAAGAGACCGATGACCGTGAGGGGAGTAATTACCTCCTCAATGAGGAAACCAGCATGGATGCCTATGCGGCGAATGCAGATTCCAACGCGGCGGCTGAGCAGGCCGCGCACTATACGGACGATGAAGATATAGAAGACGATTTTGCTGAGCGGCAGCGGCTTGCCGCAAGTGGACGGGATGTGCTGCTGGAAGAATTAGATGAGCACAACTCGCTCTCGCCAGAGATCACAGGCGGCGACGTTGATGCCTCCTGGCAGACGGCAAACCAGGCAGGGGAGGAAACAGTGGGTGGCAGCGTATCCACGCCGGATCAGGATGTTGTCGAAGAGCTAGGGCGGGGGGCAGGACTCGTCTATAAGGATGATGAGCCTCTCAACTATGATGCCAAAGTCCTGGACCGGGATCGCAACCGTTGGGAGCTGAATCCCGCTTCTGCCCTCAATGAAGACGAAGAGCTTTCTGACGAGGAAGACCAGGATGATGAAGACGAAGATGAATTGGAGAGTCTGGACGAGCTGGAGGGAGAGGAAAACGAAGATTTGGAAGATGACGAATTGGACGGCGATGATTTGGATGATGGACTCGAAGAGGATGAGGACGACCTTGACGACGAGCTCGAAGACGAAGAAGATGATGAGGCATAACAGCGGCTGTTTACTCAAATAAGGAGACAACATGGGCTTTGATCAATACCATGAGCCTCCAGAAGAGCTTTCTGGGGAAACGCGCACCTATGTCCGCGTGATCCAATCGCTGATCGAGGAAGGCGAGGCAATTAACTGGTATACCCAGAGGCTGGCTGTCGAGCAGAATGAGGAAGCTCGCGCAGTGATGAGCCAGGCGCAGAAAGAGGAGTTTATTCATTTTGGAATGAATCTTGAGTTTTTGCTACGGCGTACGCCCATCTGGCGTAGCATTTTAAAAAATATTCTTTTCAAGAAGGGGGATTTGATCGAACTGGCAGAGAAGGCTGAAGAGACGATACACAAGTAACGTTCTCTTGAGATCGGGTGCACGCTCAACAGGTGTTAGGTTGGGTAGCTATCCAGGAGGTGTGATATGCGACTCTTAAAAGGAACGGATGTATTTACAGCAGCTGGCGAGAAAATAGGAAGCATCAGCCGGATTGTGATTGATGCCAAGACCAGGGATGTGACGGATCTGGTCGTCGAGAGGGGGGCTTTATTGAGCAAGGACGAGAAGGTAATCCCTGTGGGCCTCGTCGATCTTGAGAAGGAAGATCGTATCGTGCTGCGAGAGACGAATCAAAATGTGGATGATTTTCTCGACTATGAGACGACCCACTACGTCCCTGTGGAGAATGCAGGTGCTCCGTATGAAAATGTGGAAGCCACCTATTGGTATCCGCCGGTCAACTTCCAGATGCAGGTACCCAGAGTCGGTCTCATCTCGGAGGCTGTCCCCGACCAAGTCGCTGAAACGGAGACCAGCATCCCGGAGGGGCGCATTGCCATCTCGGAGGGAGCGCGAGTGTTGAGCGCAGACGATAAGCACATTGGGAATGTGGAGCAGGTCATTGCTGATTCCGAAAGCAACACGGTTACCCATTTTGTGGTTGGAAAAGGGTTCTTACTTAAAGAACATAAACTGGTTCCCGCCTTCTGGGTCGCACATATGGATGAGGAGGAAATCCGGCTATCCGTCGAGTCGAGCCTGTTTGACAGGCTGCCAGATTACAACCCTGATTAAATAGTAAGGCGGGTTGCCTGCGGAGCAATTCCGCGAAGCACAACCCGCTGATTGAAACTGACCTGCAATCTTACGACTGGACAGAGGAAACGGTTTGCCGGGGTACCGTTTCTTCTGTGTTTAGTGTGACAAACTGGTTTGCCTTGTTATCCTCAATGGCTTGTTCGTAAACACTGAGCATTTGCTTTCCTAGTTCGTTGACATCGAAGGTCTTGGCTTTTTTTAGCGCATTTTTGCTAAAGCGCTGGATCCTTTGCGAGTCAGACAGAAGTTTGTTGATGCCTTTTGCCAGAGCATCCGGGTCATTCTTCACTAAGAATCCCTGCTTGCCATGCTCGATGATGTCGCTGGTTCCCGGGCCTTCTACCGCGACGACTGGGAGCCCGGCAGCCATCGCCTCGATCGTGACGAGCCCCTGGGTCTCGGTCACCGAGGCGAATGCAAAGAGGTCCGCGGCTTTCAGGTAGCGCGGGATGTCCTCAAACGGCACAGCGCCGGTAAACGTCACCCGGTCCGCAATGCCTAATTCGGAGGACAGCGTTTCCAGGCTTTGTCTGGCAGCTCCATCGCCGATCAGCACCAGACGGATGTCAGGATGCTTCTCACAGGCTTTGGCGAACGCCCGGATCAATGTATCCCAGTTTTTTTCTGGCGCCAGCCGTCCCACCGAGATCAGGACCGTTTCATCCTGCCAGCCTTTCTCTGCACGTAGTGCTTTGCCATCGGCATTCAGAAATGGCTCGAGGTCTGTCCCGGTAGGAATCACGCTATAGCGGTCATGCAAGCCGTAATCCCGAACCAGGATCTCGCGCATACTCTCGGAGGGGATGATGATATGCTGGCATTTTTGCATGAACTCTACTAACCATCGATGAACTGCATTCTTTAAAAAATCCTGAACTGCTTCCTGGGGGAAGGGAACATAATGGGTGTATTCCCAATACTGAGTATGGAAGGTAAATACGAGGGGCAGATCCAGCTCGGCAGCCTTGCGCGCGGCAGTCTGCCCGAGCAGGATTGGGTGGTGTGTATGGATCACATCCAGCTTGAGCATTGGAAGCAGTTGGTCTACAAACGGGGAAACCGGGATGGCCGTGGTAATCTCTCCCAGTGGAAGCGACAGGCTGGGATAGCGAAAAATGAACGGTTCCGTATCTTTGTAGTTGGGATCGGATTGGGCAAAAATAAAAACATTGTGCCCCTGTTTCATCAGGTTCTCACGAAACGACGCCACAGACCTCACCACACCATTGACGACCGGATGGTAATAGTTGGTAAAAAATGCGATGTGCAAAGTCTACTCCGTTGATTTGTGAAATAAATTTGATAGAAGGTGAGAAGTCTGTTCTTCCTGTCGCTTATTCTCAAAAACGTGACAGGCATAGAGGACCATCCCTGCGTTCCAGGTCAGCGGCGCTTCAGCGGTGTACCACATGCTCGAAAGAGGCTTGCCATTTGGACCGTGAACTTCGTGGACCTGCCGGTCTTGTACGATCACGTTCAGAATACGGGAGATTAAGGTCTGCGCGGCTTCCATATGACCCGTCTTCACCAGTGCAATCACGTGCCAGGCGCCGATCCAGAGCCAGGAGGCGTCGGTGTGGTAATTTGCCACGCCCCCGAGGAGGTTTTCCAGAGCAATGAGATGCCGGGGATACGAGGGATAGGTGACCCGCGTTGGAACCGGCTCAGCCATTCGGGCTCGTTCCATGACTCCGAGGATGCTCTCGGCTTGCTCGCGCTTCGCCAGTCCCCAGGCGATTGCCAGCAAGTTCCCATCGCTGCTCAGGTGTAATAAGTCATCACTGGTGACGAAGTATCCGAGGTCCTCCCGCCAAAAATGACGGTTGATGGCGCGTAAGACTTTCTCCGCCTGCACGAAATACTCAATGGATTCCTCGTGCAAATTGAGCCGGTTCGCGGCGATTGCCATTTCTGAGAGAGCCTTCCAGTACACTACGTTGGTATAAAGGACACGCCCGTGCCGGGCGATCGAATCTGCCCAATCTGCAAAGGCTCCCTGATAGAGCAGAGGATCTTCGCCGGTGGCTTTGCGATATGTTCCAAGCCACTGCATCGCTGCTTGCAGCTTTGCCCAGTGTTCTTCCAGAAACTGCTTGTTTCCACTTTCCTGCGTATATGCCAGCGCGGCAATCACCAGGAGCGCCTGCCCGTCGAGCGAGGGCGCACCGTGACCGCTGAGGTACTTCGGTTTGAGCATCAATTCGTTTGGCTGCTCACGTTCAAAAAACGAATGCAGGAACCGTGTCACCACATTGACGGAATGCAGCTTGACCGGGAGCTGTCCCTGCGAGGTTTGATGGTAAAAGAAGGCCTCGAGAGTTTCCTTGATGGGGGTATATTGCTTCAGCGTGAGCAACCCAAAGGCAGCGAATCCGAAGTCGCGCGCCCAGCTTTCGGAGAAATTACGGTAGCCGGCGTGCAAAACCTCCCTGCTCGAATGAGTAGTTAAGCGGCGCGGCTGAATCCCGGAACGCAGACTCTCCGTCGCAATGAAAACCGCCAGCGCTTGTTCGTTATCAAACTGCTCTTCCCCCATGAGGATTGCTTTGGAGATTAAGCGCGGGCGGCGCAGGATACCGAATAAATACTGAAACGTGAGCAGGGACGCCATTCCTGTGACCGTGCCGAACAGCGCCCCGCTCCAAAATCCGTATTGTGATGGTGGTCTTTGCAACCGTTGTTTCGTCATTCGCTCTGATGCATCTTAGACGACATTCAGCTCATTAATCACATTTACCACGCCATCCATTCCGCGCAGAATGGCTTCGGCGCGTTCTCGGGCCTCCACCGTTGGGACAATCCCTGTCAGGGTGACGATCCCATTGCTATTCACCACGTCAATGCGGGCGCCGCGCATTTCGTTGATCTCTGCCAACGCCTCCTGGATCTGATGCTGAAAATCGTAAATTGGCTCGTTCATGGTCATCATTTCCTTTCTGTGTCATGTAGTGGGTGTCTATAATCGGTGGTATATATTCATGATACCACTCGTTTTACTGCAAGGGGATTTTCATCGGGTTCTGTGACCCTGTTAAGCGGCATATCGCAGGACCGCCGCAATTTCTCCATCCCCGGGCATCTGTTCCGGTGGCACAGCAAAAACTTGCCCGGAGTTCAGGAAGGTCTGGGTGGCGGCAAAATCAAAGAGATCTTCGTTCTGCGGGTTGGGCCCATCTTGCAGGATGACCTTGTTATTTTCCGCATCATAGCGTCCCCATTTATGCATTTCGATGGGAACAAAAATGGTCTCTACCTGCCCGAACACGGCAGCCCTGACTGCTGCTTTTAGGTCGCTGGTTGCCAGGTTGCTTTTCTGCCCACGCAACTGCTCAAATTTCTCAAAAGCTTTCTTCTGACTCTCTTTGAAGAGCGGGTGCACAATTTGCCAGGCTTTTTCATGCAGTTCTTTTAAGTTTTCCCTGTCAGGATTCCCAAGGATTCCATCTTCCAGGAGGTTCTGATAGGAACTTGCTTCGCGAAAAATAGGCAGGAGATAATCCACGCCCGCCAAAACCATCGGAATATTCTTGTCGTCCAATACCTGATTCAACCCCTGGTTGACAGATTGGAAAAAGCGCAAGATATTTTTCTTCTCATCCACATCATCCCCATGCCCGTGGAATGTGCCGGCACCCGCCCTTCCCTCGCTGGAACTACTGCTGCTCGAATGCATGTTGAGGCTTCGTTCCGGGTCGTCCATGGCAAGTGTCTCTTCCATGCTCGTGGGGAAGTTAAGCTCCATCTCGCTTACCGTATCTGCGTTCCCCTCGAACAGCCGGATATTGTTCAAACTGATCGCCAGGATGTAAAACCTTATGCCCCGGCCTAAACCGGGCAGCAGCGGTTTGATGTGAAAGCTATTTCCGGTGTTGAGAGATTCTTCGAATTCAATGGGAAGACGGTACACCTTGTGAAAGTCATTGCTAAGAAAGATTGCCAGCCCATCCCCTTGTTGTTGCCAAAACTCGCGGTTCCAGAGCAGCTCCTCGGCGGGGTGCATCAGCTTTTGGACCTCGGGCCGGCGGAGTCCATTCGCAAGGAGATTTGCCTCCGCTTGTGCCAGTAAATTCTTGAGCCGGATCGGGTTTTGTTGCTGCTCCTGGCCGGCTCGGTAGGTAGGCATATATACTGAGACGCACCATTTTCCCTGTTGTTCAATCAACGATTTGAGCGCTTCAGGATTCAAAATATCCATCTGTTTTACTCCTTTCAAACATCTTAAGCAGCCACCGGTCGAATCTGTTCACTTTCCCAGTGTTCAATTGCTGCGCTTAGATGTGCACCAAACAATGTGATCAAAGAGATAATATAGATCAGGAACAGGAAGGCGACGATCGCGCCCAGCGAACCATATATGAGTTGGTACTGTCCAAAGCGGCTCCCAAGATACCAGCTAAACCCGGTGGTCACCGCCTTCCAGGAGAGCGAGGCGATCAGCGCGCCCCAGAGAGTCGCGCTCCAGCGGACGCGCAGTGTGGGAATCCAATGATACAGCGTTAGAAAGACGAGGAAGATCATCAGCCACGAGCCCAGGGCAGAGACCGTCCGCAACAGTACGAGGTCGCTGGGGGAGGTAGCGTCGATGTTCATGAACGGGAGACGGGCGGTCAGCCAGCTCAAGATCAGCGAAAGGACGATCAGCCCGATCAACCCCACGATCATCCACAAACCCACCAGCCGGTTCTGTAGGAAATTGCGCCGCGCTGCCCGCGGCCACGCCAGGTTGATGTTGTAAGCCAGGTTGGTAAACATCCCCGAGGCGGACCATAACAGGATGAGCAGGCTGAGGATTCCTGCCGTGCCACGTTCCCTGAGGATGTCCTCGATGTTTTCATTGATGACCTGCCTTGAAATGGGCAGGGCTTGTTGAATGAACTGGGTAACGGTGTTGAAGACCTGATGGCTATCGAGGAAATAACTGCCTCCGGCAACGAATGCAAGCATGAGCGGGAAGATCGAAAAGAATGTGTAGTACGCCAGCCCGGCGGATGCCTGCGCCGCCTGTTTTTCTGTGAACGTTCGAAGGGCAGTTTCGAGGATGCTAACGCGATTCCCGCTTAGTTGGTTGATGTTCTCATAGAAGGCTTTTATGTTCATGTTCAATTGCTCTCCATGATTGTCAGGTGGGCTGCAGGTCTTTTTCGAGAATGTGAATCAGATCCTCCAGGGATAGATTCGAATACTCTTCCTCACCCGAGGTCTGCCATTTCATTTTAACGTTGTCCTGGTTGGGTGAGAGAAAGATAAAACGGACCGAGGGAAACTCCTCCATACAGGAATCGACCCGGTAATGGGAATGTTTGCTGTATGACTGAGTGACGATCACCCACGCCGGATGAAACGTTTCCAGTGCGGGGGGCAGCTCCTCCCAATCCGGAATTTCCTGCACAACTTCGAGCTGATCCGCTTTATCGATTGCGCGATGAAGCATTTCCCTCAACAGCCGCGAACCATTTGCAAGAATCACACGCTTTGTAGACACTATGGCTAGCCAACTCTTTCTTGTTCC
>JAICRQ010000460.1 GCA_025966435.1 Anaerolineales bacterium
AAGGCTGGAAGAGGAACTAGTTCGACGGGAGCGCCGGCTCGCGATCATACATCCCGAGCACCGCGACCGCCCGGTCTTGACCCAGGAATTGCAGAAGCTAAAAGAGGTGACTCTGCCCCTCTTGAAAGAGGAGCGCGAACGGCTGTTGCACTTTCTTTCCACCTATAACAAGATCGAGAAGCGCAAGCTCGAATTCTATAAGAAGACAGAAGCGGCAAAACGGGAAATCCAAAGTACCCGTACAAAGCTGGATGCCCTGCATACCCCTGTGCAACGATTAGAAGCGGAAGGACGCGAACTCTCTGCCGCCATTGCCCGCCTCCGGACTCCGCCGCAACGTAAAGCTCTGGATGGCTATTTTTCTTCAGAAGACGTCCACGATGAACTTTCTCGCCAGTTCCCGCAGGCAGACCCGGCTTTGATCCATGTGGTCAGCGGCCTTCACAAACGCCTGGCGGCAGAACTGCGCGCGCTGCAAAGCGAAGACGTAATCCGTGTCCGGCTCAGGAATTATGTGGATGAATTACGGACGCAGTATAAAAAACTCCTAACGGAAGTCACCAGGCTGGAATCGCAGTTAGGCGGCAGGTCCATGGACGCAGCAGGAGATGACAAAAAACGTACCCGGCTGGAAATGCTAAAGGGAGATGGGTTGAAAGCTGTCGAGACAGAGCTCGACAAACTCAGCGATTACCATGCCGCCTTCGAGTTTGCCCAGAAACCAGGGACGGAACTCACGCGAATGATCCAAGAGAAAGAGCGGCTTTTTCAGGAGAACGAGAGGAAAATCACAAAACTTAAAGAACAGGCAGTTCCTTTAGAGGAGGATCTCAAAGCGAAAGAAGCCATCCTTAATATGTCGGAAGTGGATTACCTCGTCCGTTTTACGCCGGAACAAGCACCGGTTACAGTTCGCGACATTGTGCGAGGAAAAGTCGAGGTCTATAAAGCCTCTCTGGATAAAAAAATGGCGAAGGATCGCCCCGAAGAGGAAATCCAACAGGAGCTACTGGAAGAGATCGTCCAGCGCTTCCGCGAAAAACCTAAGGAGTATCCGCTCTGGCTGCAATACATGATCATCCATTTTTCGGGGATGCGCTACGCCACTGCCCACGGTTCCTGGGCGGACCCCAAAGATTTATTAGTCAGCCTGCGCACCTCCGCCCTCGAGAAGGATTTTCGGCGCATGGACGATGACGACGTCGAAGCTCTGAGCGAGCAGCGCATCAGTGCCTACGAAACACTGAGCTCATCCACATCTCCAAAGCTTGCGCGAGCAAGCGATCCAAAAGTAAAGGAACGAATTGCCACACACCTAAAGGGACTCAAATTGCCCTATCGTCGCCGCGAGGCGCTTCTCGATTTGCTCCTCGATGAAGAGAAATATGAAATCGAAGCCATGAAGCCTGAGGAGGCCTTGGAAGAGCTGGATGCGATGCGTGATGAAAAAACGATTCCCGATTGGATGTGGAAGGAAATCGTCCGGTTGACGGACTTGCGCGTGAGAGAAGCGAAAGACCCCAGCTGGAATAAACTATCCCCGGAAGAGCAGGACCAAAAGAATGAGGCTCGCTATGCCGAATTCCGCGCCATTATGAACAAGTGGAAAGAGGCTCATCTCACAGGCTGGCGCGAGGAGCACGATCGCTCGAACCAACTGATCGTCACCAGTTCGGTGTGTAATGAGGTGGCGGAACAGATCCAGCATTTACGCGGTCATTCTCCCTCGGGTGGGCTCACAGGGATTGTGGATTGGTATATGAGGATTGTGAATGAAGGAAAGGTGCCCGGCACGCCGCGCCCGTATTTTGCATTCGTAAAAGAAGGTGTCGAAGATCAGTATAGGGAAGGCGCCAATATCCTCTGGCTGCGCTTTGTCCATGAGCAACCCAATCCATGGCGTGTTGCAAAGCCTTTGTCAGTCAACGGTGACAGACTGATTCCCGATAAATATCGCCGGAACGAGAAAAAGGAAGGCGAGTGGACGTACTTTGAAAGCGATGTCATCACACGCAAGCGGTCGCGTAAAGTGGAGAAAAGGCTAGTGAAAGATGAGCAATGGCTGCGCTGGATTCACGTCGCGACCGTTGCAAAAGTGGCGGAAACGGCGGATGGTCCGGTTGTGCTGACCTTTGAGACGGCTTTGCCGTATGACGATCCCAGTGTCTCTGCCGTAGGCATCTTCAAGCATGACCTGCACAACTTGATGTGGGATGGCGGCGAAGAGTTTTACAACGGCTCATTTGTTGCGTATCTGCCGGAGGGACAAATCCCCGCGAGTGACCTCAAGGAGATGCTGGACTGGAAGAAGATTTTGCGTAAATAGTAATTCTATGTGAAAGACCTGGCTGCGGGACTCGCGGCGTTCCATGCCGACATGCATGATCATATAGGGAATCTCACCATCGTCATCATGTCTGAGTTTGGACGGCGCGCTTGGAGAACGGCAGCATGATGGTGCTGGGTGGGGATGTGCACAGAGGGAGAGTCCACGGTGCATGGCCCGGGATGAGGGAAGGTCAGTTAATCGGTCCCGGCGATCTGGCAGTCACAACCGATTATCGCGATGTGCTCTCCGAAGTGCTGGTAAAGCGATTGAAGAATCCTGCAACGGATGAAATCTTCCCAGACAACTCACCACAAGTTCGCAACATCCTGAAGTAAGACAAAATGGACGGCTCTCGTGCCGTCCATTTTCTTTATACGTGGGATTTATCGAGTAGAATTCGACGCGCTATTTTACAAATCAAAAGGCTATCTAGCGAGTAAGTCAGGCGTCGCGTGGCAACACTTGCAACGTGACGGTAACTAGCATTGACGGGTACCATCCCGCCTTACAGAACACCAAGGATATGTATGTCTGTCATTGAAGTCAGAGAACTTACCAAAGTATTCAAAATCCCCAAAAAGGAACCGGGCTTCGGCGGCGCGGTGAAAGGGCTATTCCGTCCGCAGTATGAGAACAAGACGGCGGTAGACGCCATCAATTTCAAACTGGATGCGGGCGAGATCGTCGGTTACATTGGCGTGAACGGCGCCGGGAAGTCCACGACGATCAAGATGCTGACCGGCGTCCTGATGCCCACGAGCGGCAGCATCCAGGTGCTGGGGCGCGACCCGCATCGGCAGCGGGTGGAAAACGCGCGCGAGATTGGCGTAGTCTTCGGTCAGCGCACCCAACTCTGGTGGGATCTGGCGCTGATCGAGTCTTTAAACCTCATTGCAAAGATTTATGATGTCCACCCGGTCAAATACCGCCTGATGCTCAATACATTCACCGAAACGCTTGAGCTGGATGAGCTGCTCAAGACTCCCGTGCGCAATATGTCGCTTGGGCAGAAAATGCGCTCGGAGCTGGCGGCGGCACTCATCCATGAGCCGCGCATCGTCTACCTGGATGAACCCACGATCGGTCT
>JAICRQ010000236.1 GCA_025966435.1 Anaerolineales bacterium
AGCGGCAGGACAGCAAAACTGTAGCCCAGGAATGTGCTGCCTACATCGCCCATAAAGATCTTCGCTGGCGACCAGTTATGCCCGAGAAAGCCCAGGCTGCCCGCCGTGATTGAGAGCGCTACCCAAAACACAAAGGAGTTATTTATATTCGAGGCGAGCCACATCCAGCCGATGCCAGCGCTCAACCCCACGCCGCCTGCCATGCCGTCGATCCCATCCATGAAGTTGTAGGCATTGGTCAAGCCGAGAATCCACAAAAATGTGATGAAGATTCCAACCCCGCCAAGCTGCAGTTCCCCAAACATAGGAATTGTGACCACCTTGAAGTATCCCAACCCTAAGATAGACATCGCGGCAACAATTCCCTGTATCAAAAAACGGAAGCGCGGCGAAAGCGAGTGAATGTCATCGCGCCAGCCAAGCCAGGCAATGACAGCGCTGCCTACAAGGAAAATCAAACCTTTATAAAATCCTGCTGATAATACAAACCATAAGCCTGTCCCCAAAACCAGAAGAACGAGGGCTAACCCTCCACCCCGGGGCGTGGGCACAGTATGCGAACTGCGTTCGTTGGGATGGTCTAGGATGCGACGATGTTTAACGTAATGCCGAATCAAATAAACACCATAATAGGAGAAAGTAGTGATAAGTAGGAATACGAAAGCTGTCATGATGAGTTAGATTAAGACTGGGTTCACCAGATCGGGAGGAGAAGAATCGTAGTTGAGTTTATGTTGAACTCAGTTCCAATTTTATCCCCTCCTCAAACGCCAATGGATCAAACCCAAAATCCCTTTTTGCTTCTTCATAGCTAAAGTTCTTATTTTCGTTCAACCGTAGAATCTGCTCGGCTTTGATAGGAGTTGGAATTCGTACGTGTTCGACGAGTTTCAGCAAACTGACGACCAGAGCGAACGGAATGTGAATCTTCCAAACCTGCTTCTTCATCTGCCGTGAAATTATATGGATGACCTCATTATAAGTAAGCGGAAATTTCCCGGCAATGTTATAACTTTTGCCAATCGTCTGATCGTTACACAGACAACTCACGATCGCCTGTGCGACGTCGCCCACATAGATGGGTTGCTGCAAATGATTCCCGTTGCCGAAAAACGGGACAATTGGAGAGTAACGCATGAACCGGATCAACCGCCACATGTTGCGGTCGCGGGGACTGCCGTAGATCATGGTTGGGCGCAGGATGGTGTACTGCAATCCGCTTGCCTCGATAGCGCGTTCGGCCGCGAGGCGGACCTGCTTGCTTTTGGCGTTCAACTGCGTGAAGATGGCGGTCGTGCTGACGAAGACCGCGCGTGAGATTCCCGCATCCTTCGCGGCGCGGACGATGGAGTCCGCGTGGCCGAAGCCGAGGGAGGCAACGTTGACCAGTGCGTCGGTCCCGCGCATCGAAGCGGACAATGCCTCAGGGTCAGAGAGATCTCCGAGCACCCAGTCAATTTCCGGGGAAGGGAGGACCGAGCGGTCACTCCCCGGGCGGGAGAGGCAGCGTACTTCGTATCCATTTTTCAGTAAGAGAGGGACTACATAGAAGCCGGTGAACCCTGTCCCGCCTGTGACGAACACTTTCATGCATGTACCAGTTTTTGCAGCAGCAGAAGCGTCTCATCCAATTTATCGCGGCGATCAAGGTTTTTTACCAGGTAGGCACGGGCGTTCTCCCCCATTTTCTTCACGCGCTGCGGGTCTTTCGACAGTTTCAGGATCGTCTGCGCAAGCTGTTTATGATTGCCGGGTTCGACAAACACTCCCCCATCAGACAATTCGATCACCTCACGGATGACGCCATCGATGACCAGCACAGTCGCACGCGCAGCCGCCATGTAATCAAAGACCTTGTTCGGATAGGTCGTGCGGAACATCGGGACGTTCTGCAGGATCGCCAGACAGACATCCGATGAGGCGATCACGAACGGCATTTCCTTCTTCGCGCAGACCCCGGCAAAGATCACGTTATCCAGCTTCAACCGTTCCGCTTCTGCCTGGAGATTGGGGCGTTCCTTGCCATCGCCCCAAAACACAAAACGGATATGCTGTTCCTCTTTTAAGTGTTTTGCCGCGCATAAGACCGTATAAATGTCATTTGCCTGCCCAAGGGCGCCCGCATACAGCACCACGAATTTATCCTCCAACCCCAATCGCTGGCGGACAGGCAACCCATTTACACTGGGGTTGAACATATCCACATCCGTGCCATACGGGATAAACGTGATTTTGCTTTCCGGCACACCCTTGGCATGAATATATTCTTTATAGGCAGGGGAATTAACCAGGATATGCGTCGCCCGGGCATAGAGAAATTTTTCCAGCCAGCGCGCCAGCGCGATCACCACCGGGTTGCGTATCACGCCCATGCTGACCCCAAACTCGGGCCACAGGTCGCGCACTTCCAGCAAAAAAGGCTTACGGCGGATAAAGGCAACAAACCAGGCAGAGACCGCCTGAAAGATCTGCGGGGTTGTTCCCATGATGAGGTCGGCATCTTTCACGCTCAGAGCCGTCCAGACGGAACTAAGCATGAAGCTGAAGAAAGAAACGATCCGCCAGAAATAACTGCGGTGAAGCTCGGGGTAAATATAAGAGCGGAGGACGCGCACACCGTCGATCACCTGCTCGGTGAACACCCCATGGCGCTCTACCGTGCGTTGACCCGTCTGGTAATTTAGGTCACTGGCAACAATGACCAATTCATGCCCTCGCTCGCGAAGATATTGCGCCATTTCAAAGTGGCGCGTGTGACCTGGCTCATCGGGCGAGACAAAGGCTTGATTCAGTAATAGGATTTTCATCGACGGAAGACGCTCTCAACCACCGTCATTATATTATGATTTATCTATCCCCCGCGCCTGTTTCCGTTTAACAGCATTGCATCACTTCATGAGTTCTCGTCTCAGGTAAGGGATGGTGAGAGCGGCAAAGAATCCGGCAAGGCTAAAAGCAAGCATGGGAACCAGCCAGCGTGCATTCACAAGGATTTGCTGATAGAGGAGAATACTTTCCTTACGTATTTGCGCGACGACCAAGGGAGGCAGGTTTTGCAGGCTGAACCATACCGCGCCAATACAGATCGCAAGCGCCATGCCGAGAATCAAGTCGGTCCAGGTCAGGCGGAATGGACGCTGTAGGTGAACTGTCTGTATACGCGATAACACGTCTGGAGTGATATCGCGCGGCATGGACATGACGGGATACGTGCGAAGGGCATCCTCCATCGCAAGATTCCGCTGTTCGGGCGTTAAGGAATTGTCCATAAGGGCTCCTGATAAGTTTCCAGCGCGCGGCGCAACTGTTCCTTGGCACGGAAGAGACCAGTCTTTACTGTGCCCAAGGGCAGGTTAAGCATGGTGGCGATCTCTTCATACGAGAGCTCATTCTGGTAGCGCAACGCGATCAACAGGCGATAGTGTTCATCGAGGTGGTCGATAGCTTGGTGGAGATAGGATCGCAGCTCGCGAGACTCAACTCCATGTACGGGATTGCCGAATGCGATGTCCGTCTCAGGTATCTCTGCAATGACATCGTCACCCAGCTCGTTCAGGGACCGGCGCAAATGGGGCAGGCGGTTGTAGCAGAGGTTGGTGGCGATACGATATAGCCAGGTGCGGAACTGTGACTGCCTGCGGAAATTGGGAAGAGCCGTCCATGCGCGCACGAATGTCTCCTGTGCCAGATCGAGCGCTTCCTGTTCATTTTGAAGAATACGCAGAGCCAGGTTATACACATAGCGTTGATGCTCGGTTACCAGCACAGCAAAGGCTTCTGAGTCGCCTTTTTGGGCGCGCTGGATGAGATGTTGTTCCGGTTCTGGCATGAAGGTCTCTACGCGGTTAGACAGGGGAAATGGAGAAAAGTTTCGGAGGCGGACCATAGACTATGGTCCATTGTCCACATCTGAAACTTTTTCTTCACCTGCCTGTCAAACGAAGTGAGAACATCATACACGAAGGAAAAGAAAAATGAAAAGACCGATTGTAATCAGCCTTCTCGGAATCGCGCTGGCGTTTGTATGCCTGGGCCTTGGTGCAGTAATCATCTTTGGTTTAGATGTCGGTTTTCCGGCTAATGATCCGTTCAACGTGCGAAATATCTCTTCGGAGTTGGAGGAAAGTAAAACCCTTAAAGTGGATGTAGACGAGCCAGTCTCGTTGAGAATAGATAATGCTGCCGGTGAAGTTTCCATCACAGGTGCCGAGGTCGAGACGGTGCAAGTCAGGGTTGTTAAAACCGCCTATGAATCGACCCAGGAGCGCGCCGATCGGGAGGTGGAAAGCATCAAGTACACTATCGAACAGACTGGCAACACCGTTACCATCAAATATGAATTGCCAAAGTCCATGAATCTCAACAATAAGATTAACACGGTGGATTTCTTCGTCACGGTTCCGACTACCACGACCGCAAGTATTGACGGCAGTTTCGGCGATATCAGCGTTACTGACATTAGCGGGAATGTGGACATTGCCAACGATTTTGGCGCTGTCACAGTTGAAAACGTCGAAGGCGCGTTGTCCGTGTCAAACGATAGCGGTGAGGTAAATGCCCAATCCATCAAGGCAGGGAACGGAGAGATTGATCTCAATTCAGAGTTTGGCTCCATTACTCTCCAGAATGCGAACGGAAAGGATGTCACGCTAACATCCAACAGCGGTAGGATCATCCTAGACGATGTGCGCGCGACCGGTGATGTCACCACCAATACCGACTTCGGCGACACAACCTTCGAGAACGGCTCCGGGGATTCTCTCAGTATCGAAACCAACAGCGGCAGAGTGTTCCTGGCGAAGATTCGAATCAGCGGAGAAATCAAAGTGCAGGATGACTTCGGAGAGATCGAGCTGAATCAGGTGTCGGCTTCCTCCTACGACCTGCATACCAACAGCGGCTCCATTGCCGCAGACGGCGCAAAAGGGAAACTCAAAGCGTATACAGATTTCGGCAGCATTAACGTTACGAATGCCGAGTCGGTTACTCTCGATCTCAAGACCAGTAGCGGAAGTGTGGAGTTCAGCGGCTCTCTGGGGGCTGGCCCACACCTGGTAGATACGGACTTCGGTGAAATTGTCCTGACCCTGCCCGCCGACTCAAAGCTGGACGTGGATCTCTCCACCGATTTCGGTACCATCAAATCGGATCTGCCCATCACGGTGACCTTGAACGGAAGCTCCAATTCCGATGGAGATCAGATCGTCGGGAGCATCAATGGCGGCGGGGACCAGTTTACCGCCCAAACCAGCAGTGGAAGTGTGACCATCCACGCCAACCAGTAAATTTGGATTAGAAACGAAGACCGCCACACCATGGTGTGGCGGTCTTCGTTTTATGCTATTATCAGCGCAAAAGGACTGCGCATGAGTGATCTCATTCCCTGCTTTGCCATCGTCGGCTCCCTTGCCATTATTTTCGGTTTTCTGGCGTTCCTCCGCTATATGAATTACAGGGAAACGATCGCGCTGGCAGAGAAGGGTGTACCGCGCCCCGAGCCAAAGCCCGGGAGTGGACTCCTGCGCTGGGGGATTCTGATCACGGCGCTTGGGCTGGCGCTGTCCCTTGGTCTTTATCCGATCGGCTTTGCCGCCGGTTATGACTATCCGCTCCATCTCGGTCCCTGGATGCTGGGGGGCTTTGTGCCGCTTTTCCTTGGGTTAAGCTTAATTCTTCTACATGTCCTCACTCGCAAAAGCTAGCAGTTTTCCTTACACCCCTGCAAGGGCGGGAGGCTGATAGTCTTTGAGAGTTTTTTCACATAGAATGAGACGTGGAGAAAGGAACTTATTCTATGGAAATCCCAAGACATTGGAGACTCAAGAAGCAACGCTACGGGCTGGTCGGTGAGGTCTGCCCCCACTGCGATTACAAGATCTTCCCCCCCCGGGATGTTTGCCCCAATTGTGGCGACGA
>JAICRQ010000100.1 GCA_025966435.1 Anaerolineales bacterium
CCAGCTGCTGAAGGATGCCATGACATTCATGGCACCAGACTCCACCGCGCTTTGATATGGTGGCAGGAACACCTCGCGCAGGAACTCTTCAGTAACTTGCATGTTCCCTTGATCAAGCTGGTAATTTTCGGTACGCGAGGAACCCCAGATCGTCGCGCCGTCACCGATAAAATGTTTGGGAGTGCCAAGCACAAAAATAGATTGGCCTGGGACCGGATTGTCCTCTGTTGTTAGACTCTGTAACCCTTTCAGATAGGCGGTTCCCAGTGAGCTGACAAGTTCTGTTTCCTCTCCATAGCCTTCATAGGTGCGCCCCCAGCGCACATTCTGCACCACCGCGACGACGGGTGCAAAATTCCAGGGAATGCCGGTGGCGAGCATCTCCTCTGCTGTGGCACGACCGATTTTTTCAACCAGTTCCGGGTTGTTGGCTGCACCCAACCCGATATTATGCGGAAAGATCGTTGCATTGCGCAGGTTACCGTGACCGTGGACCGCATCCACACCGTAAAGGATCGGAATCTGCAGCCGTGTAGCGAGTGCTTCCTTTTGAAAGCCCTCTACCATGGTGTACCACGCTTGCGCTGTATTCTCTACTGTCGGATATCCACCGCCTCCGCTCAGGATCGAACCAATATAGTACTTCGTAATATCGCCGGGCTTGATGCTGTTCTTTTCCACCTGAGTCATTTGTCCGATCTTTTCATCGAGAGTCATGCGCGCTAGCAGATCCTCAATTTGTTTCTCAACCGACTGCGACGTTTCCGTGTCCATCACCGGAACTGGAGTTTCCATGACGACAACAGACGACTCCGTTGGAATAATTGTCGCGGGAGGCGGGGCGCCACAGGCAGAGAGGAGAAAGGAAGTGAGGAGAAGAAAAGATAAACTCTGTTTCATAGGTGATTGCGCTTCAATTGCACATCACTCACTTTAGTCCCGGCGTAGTTCGGGAACGCGGGTGATTTTCTATAGCACCATCTTTCAAGGTCAACACTTCATGCACATACTGATCGACCAGCGGGTCATGCGAAACCATTAACATGGTAAGGTGCTGGGTCTCCACCAATTCTCGAAAAAATGTCAGCAGCTCGCGCGTGGTCTTGCTGTCCAGCTCGCCAGTCGGTTCATCGGCAAGTATCAATTCCGCACGATTCGCCAGGGCTCGTGCAATCGCCACACGCTGCTGCTGCCCGCCAGACATTTCGTACGGGCGATGGTCACGCCAGCGGCTTAAGCCAACGATCTCCAGGCATTCGAGCGCGCGTTTATGACGCACATCATAGTCATCGCCTTTGATTCGCAGTAATAGCTCAATGTTTTCATACGCGGAAAGCGTGGGCAGGAGGCCAAACGACTGGAACACGAGCCCGATTTTTTCTCGCCGCCACTCAGTTAATTCCTGGTCGTTCATTTGCATCAGATCGTGTCCAAGCACTTGCACGCTTCCCGAAGTCGGCCGGTCGAGCCCGGCAAGACAATTCAACAACGTTGTCTTGCCGCTGCCCGAGCGTCCCCTCAGCGCGACAAATCTGCCCGATGGCACATTCAGGCTCACGCCCCGCAATGCCGGGACTCCATCCACATTTGTTTTCAAAGGATAGACGCGCCAGAGGTCTTTGGTTTCAATGACGAGAGTCATTTCTCGTCTCCGTTGGAATTCTTAGAAGAACGCGCGAAACGAGACTTAAAACTCTGCCATACTTTCGACAAACCAGATGAAACCTCCAGCGTGTCGGGCTTCACTGACTCTTGATTGCTCGACGACGCGATGTGATCGTGGCTGTGATGTTCCCTCTCCGGCGGGCGGAGGAGGATTCCCGCTTCCGTAAGCTCCACCTGCACGCGCCGACGGATGTTGAATTGTTCCAGGTATTCGCGCGGGATCTGCAAACGACCGGCAGCATCCACTACAGCCAGCTCCACGAGATGATGCTCGTCACTATCGGACTTCTGAACCCGTACTGTTTCACTCGCCAGCTTGCCATCACGCACCGCAACCACCCGATCCACATGCTGCGCGATGCCCGGGTCATGGCTGACGATAATCATCGTAAGACCCAATTGCTTGTTCAAGGTACGCAGCAGATTGTAAAGGGTCTGTGCGGTCGCTGTATCGAGTTCGCCGGTTGGCTCGTCTGCCAGTAACAATTTCGGACGGTTTGCGAGAGCAATCGCTACCGCGACGCGCTGCTGCTCACCGCCGGAAAGCTCCTCCAAGCGATGATCGATGCGCTCACGCAAGCCAACCGACCCCAAGAGTTCCAAGGCGCGCGGGCGGGTTGATTTTCCAACTTGCCCGGATAAGGTAAGAGGTAATTCTATATTTTCCACGGCGGTCAAATAGGGGATAAGATTGCGCGCGCCCTGCTGCCAGACGAACCCAACTGTTTTAAGACGGTATTCGTCTAATGCCCGTGGGCTTAACCGTCCCAAATCCTGTTTGCCGACGAGCGCCCGCCCCCCGGTAGGACGGTCCAGCCCTCCCAGGACGTTGAGGAGAGTCGATTTGCCGCTCCCACTCGCGCCGACAATGCCCAGCATCTCACCCTCGGCAACGCTGATATCCATTCCCTGCAATGCCTGCACTTCGACAGACCCACCTCCTTCCTGATGGAGGCGATAGATCTTGACGAGGTTTTCGCAGAGGATCAAAGGGTCAGTGCTCATTGTGTCTACGCGGGGCGGAATGCGCGAAGCGTCCGCCCTACGTGGTCTCTCCTAATTTAATTGCCTGGAAGATTTTCATTCGGACCAGCAAGCTGGAAAGAACCGCGAGCGCTCCGACAAAAAGCAGAGTGAATAAAACATAAATCTGTGTGATCGATAGCCACGCAATTTCAATCTGGAATGGCGGATATTGGGATTGTGTGCTGGCGCCGATCTGTAAGAACGGAACAAAGAGTCGGCTGGCGAATACGCCCAGTGCTGTCCCTACGCCGATGCCAAGCAAAACTAAAAAGGCAAGCTCCGCGGCGAGCAGCGAGGTCATTTGTCGAATCGATAAGCCAATCGCGCGCAGCATCCCCATCTCGATATAGCGGCGACGAAAGGAAAAAAGCGCATACAGGAGGAAACCCAAAACAGTCAAGAGAGCGGATGAAACAAACCCAACTGAAAGCAAACCGAATAAGCCCTGCCGTTCGGGCCGGCGTTGTTCGGCACGGATACTTAACTCTGCCGATGACCATTCCTGGACAATCGTGTTCAATCCGTTCTGCACCAGCTTTGATTGATCGGCTTGCTGATCGAGCAGGATACTGAAGCCGCGCACGGCGTAGGCGATGTGTTCGGGGTCTGCATCGCTCGTTGTTCCCAACCAGACTTCATACGGATACTCCGCCCCTGCACGCAGGAACAATTCCTCGAGATTGCCAACGATCATGGTGCCGTCTTCCGGATACCAGGTGGGGAACAGTTCAAATGACCCCACAATGGGCGACTCCATAGGGATGGATTGACCTGCCACACCGGTCGTGACCGCGAGCCGCAGCGTATCTCCCACGTTGAGTTTTTGTCCTGCGAGCAAACTATTCGGAACCAGAACACCACTCGGATTGGCGGCTAATTGGTTCATCAATACGCCAAGTTGCTCTGAGGCAAAGTCTCTTTGCCAGTAAGCGGCGGAAGGGAAGGTGAGCCGGTCGATCGCCAGAAATGTTCCCTGCAGAGAACCCGTCTGTGCCGTCCCTGAAAATTTATAGCGCCCCACACGGGTTGCCGACTGCACGCCGGGAATACTTAAGTGATCTTCCACAGGTCCAAAGGTATATACAGGATTCGGATTGTCCTGGTTGAACGTGGTGCCGAGTTCAAAAATATTCAAGTCTGCTCCCACCTGGTAGTGAATCTGCTTGTCCAACTGGGAGTCCAGCGTGCGCGCTAGGGAGGCGGTGAATGCCGATAAGCCGAGCGTCAACACGAGCAACACAAGCGGCGCACTGTAAAGGGCAGGAGTACGCGCCAGGTAGCGTGCCGCCATCAACAAACCGACGCTCTTTGACGGTTTGAGCAACCGGGAGAGAATGTCCATTAAGCGGGGGACAAGTCGAAGGGTGAAGAGAGCAACCGAGAAGATGCCCAGCGCAGGCACGAGAAGCAGGAGCGGATTCTCCAATGGATCGGGAATCCCTTCTGCTCCCTCCAGGGCTTTTTGAGACTGCTGTGTGAGTTGCCATAATCCGTAGCCCGCGGGGATGAGCAGAAGAACATCCAACCCGTAACGCTGCCACCATGCGGTGCGGAAGGAACGGGCGCGTTCCTGTTTATAAGTCACTATGGTGTTTTGCGCGGCGCTCAAAGTGGGAAGCAAAACTTGAATCATCAGAATGATGGCAATGCCAAGCAAACCATAGCCAAGGATCTGCGGTGTCATGCTGACCCGCAAGCCGCCTGTCGCGCCGAAATCCAGAAAGCTGCGTGCCTTGCCGATGAAATGCGTGATCAGATAAGCAAGCCCGATACCACCTGCTAACGCCACCGCACCCAGAATCATCCCCTGCAGGAGGGAAATGCCAACGACTTGCAGGGTGCTGGCGCCGCGACTTCGCAGTATTGCCATTTCACCGCGCTGCTCGTTGACAAACAAGCCTGCTACCAGCCCGATGAAGGCAAGAATCAAGCTCAGGATCGGGACACTGAATGCGAACAAAAGATAGGTAAGTGCTGGCGCATTGTCCTGGTACCGAGCCAGCGCCTCCAGCGGGGAAGCGATCAAAGCGGTTTGAGGCAGAAGTGTATTGACTCGATTTTCGATGGATTGAATTCGCCTCTGCAGCGGAGCTACGTCCTTCGCGTGGAGCGAGGAGCCACCGGCAACGATCATCCAGGTCGCATTGCGCAGCTCATCGTCAACTCGGTCGCTGATGATTCCTTTATAGCTTTCTTCGTGCACCAGAAGAAGGCTTTCCCCCCTCACATCCCAATAGGAGGCAGTGGGGTCTACTGCTCGCCAGAGCCCGACAATTGCAACCGGGATCTGACCGTCCTCCGTGCGGAGCGAGTATGTATCACCTACCTGGACGCCGAATTCGCTTGCCAGGCTCTCGTGTGCCATCGCTTCGATCACACCGCCTTCCCGCAGCAAGGACATAAAGGGTTGCGGCGGCGAACCATTCACAATAATGACGGTCTCCTCCATCGGCGTGATGAACGCGATGTTAGCGGAAGTCAACGGGTATTGCGTGCCAGGGTTATTCGGGTCGCGCGGTGAGAACATGGAATATCCATCCGTACGGAAACGTCGGACCAATTGAAGAATTGGCAGATCAATTGTTTGTAGCGCCTCACCGGAGAAATACGTATCGACCCTTTCCACGTCGTTCCACTGTGGACTATTTCTTCCCGCTGCTTTTTGCTCAAATACAAAAGCCAGGGGCGCGTAGTCAACAGGTTTTTGAATTAGATCGACTTCGCGTCCCGCCAAGAGTTCTTCACGCAAGAGACGGAAATAGGTTGCATCGGCGTATAGAGGCACACTCAGGGTAAACCCGGAGGCGATCATCAACCCAGCGATGGATGCCAGGCTGAGGAAACGCTGAGTCAACAAACGTTTAAACGCAATGCCTGCGGTTGCCCAAATTTGGAATGTGAAAGCGATGATGTGAGAAAAAAATTTCATCGAGGTCTCTACGGCCCGACAACGACCTGATTTTCCTCAAGACCCGAAACAATTTCCACCCGGTCGCGGGTCTGTAAGCCGATCTCTACGTCGATGCGCTGGGGTCCGCTGTCACTACTGATGATCACAAATGTACGCCCACCTGCAGAACGAATTGCATCGGGAGGTAGCCAGAGCACGTCTTCCTTACTGGCGAGTAATACGGTCACGGTGACATTGTCGCCCGCTTGATAGGTGCTGGCAGAGGGCGATGAGTCTAAAACAACATGGATGGTTCTATCGTCGCTTGCCCCCGTCCCATATGGGGAGGGAAGTTGGCGGATCGTGCCGGTCAGTTTTGCGTCAGCGTTCGCATCCAGCGTGACCGTCACCGGCATGCCCTCGAACATTTCCCTTACTTCCGTATCGCCTTTGCTGGCCTCCAGGTCCGCGACGACCTCGAGTTGATCCGGGTCGCCAAGGACGAATGCAGGTGTATCTGGCGTGACATTGCGCCCGACGTTGACGGCAGCGATAATTGTGCCGTCTGCCGGTGCGAAAGCTCTGGCTTGCGCCACCTGTGCATCGAGTTCATCGAGCACAGGAGATTCCGGATCGATACCCAAGCTTTGGAGGACTTCATCCAGATTCATCTGTGCCAGTTCCACCTGCAGTTCCTGGATCTTTATTTCGTTTGCTGATCGACCCTGCGTTTTGAACTGTTCCAGAGTTAACTGTGCGATTTCCAGATCGATCTGGGCGCGGCGAATGGTGCGTCGTGTTTCGTCTACCTGTGCTCGTAACTCCTGTGCTTCAGCCAACTCCCCGAGCAATTCTCCTTCTGTCACCTCATCGTTGACATTTGCGTAAACTTCCCGCACCTGTCCGGGAAGCTGAAAGTACACCGTTTCCAAAGCCAGCGGCACTACGCGTCCACTCAACTTTGCCTCGACGATAATATCGCCGCGCTGCACCGTGAATGTGGGGCGTACCGGTGTGGGGAAGGGAGTAGGCGTAACTTCGCTGGTGATCTGTCCCCTTCCACAACCTGTGAGACATAACGCGAGAGCGATGAAAAAAAATAACAATCTTCTTTTCATTATCGAATCACAGCCCTGACCGTTACTGTATTGATTTTTTCATTGGGCAATGGGATGATGGATCCCTCAACAGGAATGTCATCGACTTCAAGTGAGACCTCATTCCCCGGTCCCTCGCGTTTGACGGAGATCTCGTACCGGACTCCCCGAAAGCTGCGTACCGCTTCGAAGCCATTCCACTCTAACGGCATGACAGGTTTGACTTCCAGCCCATCGAACGTGGGACGAATACCCAAAATGTATTGCGTGATCGCGACATAATTCCAGGCAGCCGTGCCGGTAAGCCAGGAATTTTTTGCTTCGCCGTGATTGATGGCGTCTTTTCCCGCAATCATCTGCGCATAGACATACGGTTCACACTTATGCAACTCACTGATGTCTTCGCGTGCCGATGGGTTGATACGTTTGTAATAGTCGAATGCTTTATCCCCACGCCCGACGATCGCTTCGGCGATCATGATCCATGGATTGGCATGACAAAAGATTCCGGCATTTTCTTTGTAGCCGGGCGGATACGAAGAAATCTCGCCGAGATGCAAATAATATTGGCTGAAGGCTGGCTGCTGTAAGACGATGCCATGCGGCGTGGCAAGGTGCTCTGCCACAGAATCCAGCGCTTTAACCGCGTTGCCATTGTCGAGGCCCAAGCCAGCCATTACACAGATACCCTGTGGCTCGATGAAAATCTTTCCTTCGGCATTTTCTTGCGACCCGAGCACCCGACCATAATCATCGTAAGCACGACGAAACCACTCTCCATCCCAGCCGGCCGCCCAGACGGTTCTTTCCATTTCTTTAGCTGCTTTTTGAACTTTGTCTATCTCTGCCTGATCATTACGGTGCCTGGCAATACCGGCCATTTCCTGGCATGCCAGCACGAACAATCCAGCGATAAACACGCTTTCCGCAACTTGCCCGTCTTTGTTCGTCGTCGTTTGGAAAGATTGACCAGGTGTGTCGGAAAAGCAGTTTAGATTCAGACAATCGTTCCAATCTGCCCGTCCGATGAGTGGGAGATTGTTTGGTCCAAGCCGGTCGAGGGTGTATTGCATGGAGCGCTGTAAATGTTCATACAGCGGCGCATCCGTGTCCGATTCGTTTTCATAGGGCACTTGTTCCTCTAAAATCGACCAATCGCCACTTTCTTTGATGTATGCAGCAACTCCCAGCACCAACCATGCCGGGTCATCATTGAAGCCGGAGCCGACGTCGTTATTGCCGCGTTTGGTGAGGGGCTGGTATTGATGAAAGGCGCCGCCGTTCCGCAACTGCGTCGCCGCTATATCCAAGATGCGCTCTCGTGCGCGTTCGGGAATCATGTGGACGAAGCCAAGCAAATCTTGATTGGAGTCACGAAAGCCCATGCCGCGCCCGATGCCGCTCTCGAAGTACGAAGCCGAGCGGCTCATATTGAACGTCACCATACATTGATAGGCGTTCCAAATGTTGACCATTCGATTCGTGTCTTCATCGGGTGTTGTCACCTGGAGTTTGCCCAGAAGCATCGTCCAGTATTCACGAAGCTCCTTAAAGGCTTGATCCGCACGGGTAGGCTGCAAATATTTCTCAAGCGTCTTCCGAGCCGCTCTCTTGTTGATTGTCTGTGAACCGGGCGGATCGAACTTATCATCCTTGGGATTCTCTTGATAGCCGAGAATAAAGAGTATTTCTTTCTGTTCCCCAGCCTTCAGATGCATTTTGACATGATGCGACCCGATTGGCTGCCATCCATGCGCGACAGAATTACAGGATTCCCCACGTTCCACCACCGCAGGTTCATTCCAGCCACGATAGGGTCCAAGAAAATCCTCACGCCTTGTGTCGAAGCCAGCGAGTTGTTCGGAGCAGGCAAAATAGGCGAAGTGATCGCGGCGTTCGCGATATTCCGTCTTGTGGTAGATCACCTCGTCAGCAATCTCGACTTGCCCGATAGAGTAATTACGCTGGAAGTTGGTCGCATCATCGTTCGCGTCCCACAGGCAAAACTCAATAGCTGAGAATAGGCTCAGCTCGGCATCAGAGGTGCGCTCGTTTGACAATGTCACCTGCCAGATTTCAAGCGATTCTCCCAGTGGGACGAAATAACGAGTTGAAGATTTGATTCCGTTAAGTCTGGACGTGATGACCGTATATCCCTGCCCGTAGCGGCACTCATATTCATCGAGCTGGACGCGCGTAGGCATCCACGAAGGTGACCAATACGTTCCGGTTGCGTTATCGCGCAAATAAAGATAACGTCCACCCATATCCAGTGGCGCATTGTTGTAGCGATAACGCGTGAGGCGGCGCAGACGGGCATCCTTATAGAAGGAGTAACCGCCTGCGGTGTTGGAGATCAGACCGAAGTACGCTTCACAGCCCAGATAGTTGATCCACGGCAACGGCGTGTCTGGTCGGGTGATGACGTATTCTCGATGTACATCATCGAAGTAGCCAAATTTCATGAAGGATTCCGTTTCTGTGGGGCGCGACGACCCGCCCTACACCTTTGCCAGATCGTCTCCGATTTGAGCCAGCAGCGACGGGGAGACAAAGGTGGGGTGATTGATTGCGATCTGCTCGAGGGTCATATCGCTTGCCATACTCATATCTGCCATGAGCAGGAATCCGCCGATGTGTTTGGAAAGCACAGCGCGTCCATCGGGGTCATCGAGCAATTTTTGA
>JAICRQ010000189.1 GCA_025966435.1 Anaerolineales bacterium
ACTGCGGATGCTGAACATCTCGCAGGACTGTCGCTGTTTTTTGTTAACAGGGCGTGATAAAGTGGCTTGCAAAGCCATCCTCCTTCGATTATTATCTTTGTGTTGCGCCAACGGCGCTCCTATTATGCTACGGGAGTGGTTAGGTCCCGGTGGACTTCCTGGTCTTCAAAACCTGTGGCGGGTCGCGTTGCGGGCCGCGGTGGGTTCGACTCCCATCCACTCTCGCCTCTCTTTGGATTATCGATCATGATCTAACACCGGAGCTTTATGCCTTATCCTGAACTCGATGTACTTACCAGCCATGTTTCGCGGATCTTTCGTGTGGAAGATGTGACAGCAGGGGAACCGAAGGAATGGATCGCTCGCTACCGCGGGCATTTATTGAATGAACAGGACAGTGTTATCGCGTATGATCAGCTGGCAAATGCGATGCGCCCGTACAACATCACCCCGTTGTTCCGCAAGGAGCAGGGCGGGAAGCAGCTGATCTACCTCGTGCAAAGCCCGTCTGTGCCAAGGCTTTCCTCAAACTGGATCATCAATGTCCTTCTATTCATTGTCACATTCTTTAGTATGATGCTGATGGGAGTGGATATTCCCCCGGAGGCATTTTCTGGAGGCGAAGCTTCCACCATCCGGATTCTGTTTCAGAATATTCTTACGGGATGGCCGTTTGCCGTGAGCATGATGGGAATCCTGTTTGCGCACGAAATGGGACATTATCTGATGTGCCGCTATTACAAAGTCCCTGCCACGCTGCCGTTCTTTATCCCCGCGCCGCTCATCAGCCCGCTGGGAACGCTGGGGGCATTCATTGCCATGCGCGGCATCCCCAAAAATAAGCGTGTGCTTTTTGATGTAGGTGTTGCCGGTCCGCTGGCGGGTTTGGTCATCGCGATCCCCGTTCTGTTCATCGGGCTGTCCCTTTCGCATCTGGGTGAGATCGGTCCGGCTGCGCCAGGCACATCCGGCTTGCTGGAAGGAAATTCGATCTTCTACTTGTTTTCCAAATATATTATGTTCGGTCGGTTGCTGCCTGAGCCCGTCAGCATGGGCGGCTTAACTCCAGTGCTCTACTGGCTCTTTTATTTTTTCACAGGACAGCCCATCCCGTTCAATGGACTCGACGTCCAGCTGGACCCGGTCGCATTGGCAGGCTGGGCAGGGCTGCTCGTGACGGCGCTCAACCTCGTCCCGGTGGGAACGCTGGACGGTGGTCACGTGGCGTATGGCTTATTCGGAGAGAAGGCGCGCCGGATTTTTCCCATCGCGATCGGCGCACTTATTGCGCTTAGCTTTTTGCCATCCTTACTCACTCTTTCCCTGGGCGCATTCAACTTTAGCTGGCTGTTGTGGGTCTTTATCCTGTTCTGGCTGGGGAATGTCCGTACACAGCCGCTGGACGATATCACGCTGCTCGACGGAAAACGCCGCGCTCTCGGTTTCTTTATGCTCGTGCTTTTTATACTGCTCTTCACGCCCATCCCGATGGTAAGCTACTAATGCCCATTCACCGCAAAGCCTTCCTTGCCTTTGTCTCCACGCTGCTTATCCTTTCTGCCTGTGCGCCTCCGACACCTATTGTTTCGAGCACAAATATACCGTTACCAAACGCGACAGAAAACATATCCGAGACGAATACGCCTTTTGCTCCCGTAGAGAGCAGCATAAAGGTCGATAAGGAGGCGCTGCGCGGTGTTCAGGTTAACGTCTGGCACCCGTGGTTTGGGGCGGAGGCAAGTTTGTTTCAGTCGCAGATCGCGCAGTTCAATACGGAGAACGAATGGGGGATCATCGTCAGCGGGCAGAGCCAGGGGAATTACAGCGAGCTGTTCCTGCAGACGAACGCTGCTGTAGAGGATTCATCCTACCCGCAGATCGTGATCGGGTTCCCCGAGTATGCGCTCGGGTGGCAGGAGCATATCGTGGATTTGACCCCGTATGTGAACGATCCTGTTTACGGTTTGAGCCCGGCAGACGTTTCGGATTTCCCGGAAGTGATCTGGCAGCAGGATGAGGTGGATGGTAAACGCTTTGGTGTCCCCGCCCAGCGGACAGCCCGCTTCCTGATCTACAACCAGAGCTGGGCGCGCGAGCTCGGGTTTGAGTCACCACCCGCGACGCCGGCAGAGTTCGAGGAGCAGGCTTGCGCGGCGCACGCAGCCGCAGGCACAGACGACAATCCGGATAATGATCCGCTGGGTGGCTGGCTGATCGATACCAATGCGATGACGCCGCTTTCCTGGATGATCGCGTTTGGCGGCGGCGTACAGGAGGAAGACGGATACCGCTTTCTCACACCGGGCAACATCGCTGCCTTCCGGTTTGTGAAGACGTTACAGCAAAAGAATTGTGCCTGGGTGGCATCGCCCGACCTGCCAACTCCTGATCGTTTCGCTGCCAGGCAGGCATTGTTTATAACAGCCAGCCTGGAAGACTTGCCTGCTCAAACGAGAGCCTTCTCCGCCGCAAACAGCACGGATGAATGGACCGTGCTGAAATTCCCGGGCGAGGAGCGCGATGCGCTGGTCGTGTACGGGTCGTCATTCCTTCTGTTCGAATCGGGTGATGTGACCCAGCTTGCTTCGTGGCTCTTCACGCGCTGGCTTCTCTCCCCTGAGAGCCAGGCGCGCTGGGTGCAAAGCACAGGTCTCTTTCCGCTACGCAACTCAGCCATGCCGCTGCTCGGCGAGTATGCTACCAGCCATCCGCAATGGGCGGAGGCAGTGGAGCTGCTTGCAGACGCAGAAACCACGCCACAGCTCGCTTCATGGCGGCTGGTGCGGGTGATGCTCGAAGATGGTTTTCGAGATATGTTCGATACGATCCGACACCCTGATCTCACCGATGGACAAGTGCCATTGATCTTAAAACAAATGGACGATACTGCACAAGACCTGAACAATTGATGCTGCATTCGGTCATGAGGGATGTGGAGAAGAGTTGGAAAACAAAATTTTGGAGGAAATATGGAATACACCCAGCTTGGCCGCACGGGGCTCAAAGTGTCCCGTTTATGCCTTGGCACGATGAACTTTGGACCGAAGACGACCGAGGAAGATTCGTTCGCGATCATGGACAAGGCGCACGACCTTGGAATCAATTTCTTCGATACCGCCAACACCTATGGCTGGAAAATAGGCGAGGGCTGGACCGAACAGATCATCGGTCGCTGGTTTGCACAGGGTGGACGCCGCCGCGAGAAGACAGTGCTCGCAACGAAGGTTTATGGAAAGATGGGAGAATGGCCGAACCACTCGCGGCTCTCGGCGTTGAACATTCGCCAGTCCGTCGAGGGTTCACTGAAAAGACTCCAGACCGATCATATCGATCTCTACCAGATGCACCACATTGACCGGAACACTCCCTTTGAGGAGATTTGGCAGGCGATGGAAGCGCTCGTTCAGCAGGGCAAGATTTTATATGTGGGTTCCTCCAATTTCGCGGGCTGGCACATTGCCAAGGCTAACGAAATCGCCAAGGCACGCCATTTTATGGGGCTCGTATCCGAGCAGCCGCTTTACAACCTGAAAGTCCGCACAGCGGAGATGGATGTGTTGCCTGCCTGCCGCGACTACGGCCTGGGCGTGATTCCCTGGAGTCCCCTGGCGAGCGGATTGCTGGCGGGGACGCGTGGGAAGGAGCAGGCAGGGCGGCGCGGCGAAGAAGGCGTTTCGAAGGAGATGGAGAAATACGCGGAGCAGATCCGCCAGTATGAAGAATTTTGCCATGAGATGGGAGAAATCCCGGCGAACGTGGCTCTTGCCTGGCTGCTGTCGAACCCGGTTGTCACCGCGCCGATCGTGGGCCCGCGCAAGATGGAGCAGCTCACCGAAAGCCTGCGAGCAGTTGAGATAAAATTCAGTGAGGAACAAAGGAAACGGCTGGACGAGATCTGGCCCGGTCCCAAAGGCGAATCGCCTGAGGCGTTTGCCTGGTGATTGCGTAGATATACATAACGGTGGTTGAGTAGCCGTTCTACCGCAGTTGAACTGCGGGGGAACGCGGCGTATCGAAACCATCTGTGCACAGAGAGACTTTAGCAACAGGAGTATTTTTGTGAGTTGTTGGTTTCGGTACGGGCAAGAAATACACTTGCCCTACTCAACCAACAGAGTATAGAGGAAATCTAATGCCCCAATCACATTATCGTGCAAGAGAAGTGGGCGCAAAGACAAAAGAAGTGGTTGCCTATGACCACGATCCGTCGCTGCCCGGCAAGCCGTTGCATATTCTCATCCCGGGCGGGCTGGTGGCGCTGGCTTCGCTGGCGGTCATCGTTTTTGTCGCCTATCTGACGTGGTTCCAGGGTGAGCTGAATCAGGGCACCGGCCTGCTGTTGATCGGACTCCTGGCTCCGTTCTATGTGGGCGGTGTGTTCCTTTTCAGCTATGGATATGAGTTGTATAACATCCCGCGCGCTCTGCGGTTAACAGCCATCATCGTCTTTCTGACAGTCGGCGCGGTGGTGATCGTTGCTGTGTTATTCTTCCTGCTTGGCTCGGGGAGAGGGTTTCCCGAATCCTCGTCGAACAAAAAATCATCGGGGAAAACAAAGACGGAGGCAAGGAATATCCCTTCATCGTCCGGCAATGTGGGAATGCCGAATATGGGTCCTATTGTAGTTTTGGGTGGTCCCGGGCGGACTCATACTCGCGAAGTGACGCGTGAGGTGGTCAAGGAAGTGCCCGTCGCGCCTCGTTCGATTGACTGCCCCTATTGCGGTCGTTCCTATGTGCCCGCGGAGCAGGACTATGCCTGCCCCGCCTGTGGCGCGGCAACTCCACCTGAGTTGATTGAACAGTCAGAGAAGCCCCAAGATCGTTCTGAAAATTAATGCAACTTGCTATACAATTCAATCATCCCGCAGGCTTATTGAGATACCATTCATGAGACCTGCGGGATTTTGTTTATGAACTCCCTCATCGGTTCTTATATCTTCCAACGAATCGCATACATTGTAGGAGATTTCACTTGAAGAAACTGAGTCTCCTGCAACTGCTCATCCTCAATGCTTACTGGGTGGGGCTGTCGTTCATGTGGAATTCGATCCACCCAATTCTCCTCCCGGCGGTCCTGCTCAACTATGTGCCGGATGCGAAGAAGAACACATATCTCGGTTTGCTCACCTTTGTCGGCTTGGTGATTGCGATGATTGTTCAGCCGATCTCCGGCACGATCTCTGATGGCTGGCAATCGCGCTTTGGGCGCAGGCGCCCGCTCGCAGTGCTGGGGACTTTATTCGACTTCGCCTTTCTTTCGGTGCTCGCCTGGGGCGGCGGATTGATCTGGCTGTTCATCGGATACGTCGGACTGCAATTCAGCTCGAACATTGCTCATGGACCGATGCAGGGACTCATGCCCGATCGCGTTCCAAGATCTCAAATGGGAGTCGCCTCCTCACTGAAGACCTTCATGGATATGCTGTCTCTGATCGTTGCTTCGCTCCTCGCGGGACGTTTGCTTGACCCCATCACACGTGATCCCGCGCCCATTATGGTAGTGGTGATGAGCCTGCTGGTGGTGGCTGCCTCGATCACGTTTTTGGGCGTCAGGGAAGAATCGTCGCTGACTCGGGAGCCAGCCAATTGGAAATCCTTGCCTGGTATCTTCCAGATCAACTTCCAGCAGAATTCCTCCTACTGGTGGCTGATCGGGGAGCGGATGTTATTTCTTCTCGGCATTTATGGCATGCAGGCATTTGCTCAGTATTACCTGCAGGATGTCCTGCGCGTTCCCGATCCGCCCAAGCAGACCGGTGACCTGCTGGCGGCGCTCACCATTACTATGGTGATTCTTGTGCTCCTCGCCGGTTGGATGACCGATAGGTATGGCGCGAAATACATCCTTTCCATTGGTACCTTTATCGCCGCGACAGGAATGCTGCTGATGCTCCTCGCCACCGATATGCGCAGCCTGACGATCTTCGGCAGTGTGCTCGGCGCCGGGATCGGACTCTTCCTCACGGCAAATTGGGCGCTCGCGAATTCGTTAGCCCCGCAGGAGGAAGCCGGTAAATATCTGGGACTCACCAATTTAGCCACGGCAGGTGCTGCCGCGCTATCACGCCTCGAAGGCCCAGTGCTGGACTGGCTAAATGCGGCCTGGCCCGGGGCATGGGTAGGGTATAAAGGGTTGTTCGTTTTTGGTGCGGTCTGTATGCTTTTGAGTTTGTTTTTCCTGCGGAAGATCCATGTCGAATTGAACAGAGGTGCATTATGAAACCCATGTATATCAATGGCGAATTTACCAGGGGTAACGCAAGGGAAGAAATCGAAGTCACGAATCCCGCGACCGAGGAAGTGCTGGATACTGTCCCGCGCGGGACCGCAGAAGATGTTGATGCGGCTGTTAAGTCGAGCAAGGAAGCCTTCAAGTCCTGGCGGAAACTGGGCGCGAACGAACGGACGAGCCTATTGCATGAAGTTGCTGCACGGGTACGGCGTCACAAAGAAGAACTAGTTCAGCTATTGACACTGGAAGAAGGCAAGCCCATCACTGAGAACGACGAAGAACTGGAGTGGGTGGCGAACACGTTTGATTATTATGCCGAGCTAGGGAGACATGACCGCGGGCGCGTGATTCCGCCGGGCGAGTCGTCTCAGTTCAACTTTATCTTGAAAGAACCATATGGCGTGGTGGGATGCATTGTGCCCTGGAACTATCCACTGTTGCTGATGGCATGGAAGGTGGCGCCAGCTCTTGCGGCAGGCAATACCGTCATCATCAAGCCGAGCGAGATGACGCCGCTCACCGCTTTATATATGGCGGAGCATTGCTTCGATGGTTTGCCTGCGGGCGTTGTCAATGTGGTGACAGGCTTCGG
>JAICRQ010000193.1 GCA_025966435.1 Anaerolineales bacterium
ACAATCGTATGCTCGAACTGTGCAGCAATCGCCCGGTCCATGGTACGGATCGACCAGCCATCTCTTTCCTGCACGGTTCGCCCGACGCCGGTTGTGAGAAACGGCTCGACGGCAAGGACTAAACCATCGTGGAGAACGCGGTGGTCGCCGGGATTATGGAAGTTGAGGATCTCCTTTGGACTCTCGTGCAGCCTGCGCCCAATGCCGTGACCCGTCAGATCGTAAATGACGTTGTAACCGCGCTTCCTCGCTTCCGCCTCGACCGTCCGCCCAATTCCATTTAACGGATTCCCAGCCTTCGCTGCGCGCAGTGCCTTCGTGAGAGCCATTTTGGTGGCGTCGAGAAGTTTCTCCAGGCTGCGGTCGCGCTTGGAAACCACCAGGGACGCGCCCGTATCGGCATAGTACCCATCGAGTTCAGCCGAGACATCGATATGGATCAGCTCACCTTCACGCAAGACATGCTCATCCGGAATCCCATGCGCAATGACCGGTGAGACGCTGATGCACGTCGCGGCGGGATAGTTGTATGTGACTTGTGGCGCCGAACGCGCGCCTTCCGCTTCGAGGAACGCCCGGCCGATCTCATCAAGCTCGCGCGTCGTCATTCCGGCGCGCGTGGCGTTCATCATCTTGCGTAAGGTCTCGGCGCAGATGCGGCCAATGGCTTTTAAGTATTCAATGTCTTTTTGAGAATCAGCGGTCATAAAGAGATTGTAATACAGTAGAGATAGTTATTACCATCATTGTTTTAGGACCTATATGTCCTGAGAAAATTCACTTTAATTTCTCTACAATCAATCGTTTCAACTCTTCCTGCACCTCATCCCACGCTTGCCCGGCATCCACAACCACCCAGCGATTCGGCTCTACTTTCACCATCTCTAAATATCCTATGCGGACACGCCTATAAAACTCAATATCCTGTGCATCCATGCGGTTCCATTCGGCGCCGTTTTGTTTTTTTCGCCCAAGCCCTTCTTCCACATCCACATCCAGCAAAACGGTCAAGTTTGGCACGAGACCACCGGTTGCATATTTCACCAACGAGCGAACCTGTTCCAGATCCTGCTGGTGCCCATAGCCCTGGTAGGCAATGGTGGAGTCATAGTAACGGTCGGAGATGACGATTTCGCCCATCTGCAGGCGCGGCTTGAAGACCTGTTCCACGATCTGGGCGCGCGCAGCCTGGTAGAGTAACGTCTCTGTACGTGGATGCATTTCTACATTTTTGAGATCGTGAATCACTTCGCGAATCTGCTCGCCAATCGACGTCCCCCCCGGCTCGCGCGTTGGAAATACTGTGTAGCCCTTCTCACGCAGATACTCGACAAGGGGTGGAATGTGCGAGGTCTTGCCGGAACCTTCTGGACCCTCAAGAGTGATGAACATGAGGAAAGTATACAGGTAGACAGGTATAAATGTAAACAGGTAAACAAGCCACTTACAACTTGTTTACCTGTCTATGTGTGTACATGTGTATTCTTTCACTCTCTAAATATTCTCACGTGGCGCCGCGGCTCTTTGCCATACGAGTGACTGACTAACTCCGCGTTGCGCGCCATCTCGTGCTGAAGTCGCCGCACCAGGGAAGGTCCGGGCGGCAGGTCCACCCAGCGCTCGCCGTTCAACACCGCCGCGATCGCCTGCTGGGTCTGTGACTTGACGTCGCTCAAGTCAGACGACGTCCCCTGCTCCTGCGCGGATAAATTGAACAAGTCGCTGAGGAACTGCTCCATCTGGGAGACAGTATTGGCGCGCAGGACATAAATGGGCATACCGCGATGCTCCGCCTCGACGATTGTCTGCTGGCGGTCGCGATAGTAGGTTTTGAGTGTTACCAGGGCGTTGGCATCATCCACATCTTTTGCGATCACGACAGGCACACCCAGTCTCTTGGCGGCTTGCTGCAGCCGGTTGCGCGCCACACCATGCGGATACACCTTTATGGTCTGTAATACACCTCGGCTCGTGTCCGGGCGGGTTGCGCCGGATTGTTCGAGTCGTGCAGCAATTGGAGTCGGCTCCTCGGCTGCGGAAGCTGGCTGGCGTCCGCGGCGGGGCGTTTTTGTTTCACGCGCGTCCATCCTTGATGTAGAAGCCGGTGCGGATCTTTCGATCTGAATCTTGCCTGATTCATCGCGCGTGCGGATCTCCGGTGCGAGCGGGAAGCCACGCAAGAGGGCATCCACCGAAGCCATGATGTCCAGGTGGACCGCGAACCGATCGCGAGTCTGAATTTCGATTAGCACGTCGAACGTTGGCGGAGCACGTCGCTCAAGGACCGTTTTCTGCGTGCCGCGTCGACGTGCTTCTTCATCTGACAGTGTGACCGCTTCGATGCCACCGACGAGGTCGCTCAAGGTCGGGTTGAGCAGCAGATTATCCAGCGTCTGACCGTGGGCAGTGCCAATCAACTGCACGCCGCGTTCCGCGATCGTACGGGCGGCAGCGGCTTCGGCTTCGCGTCCGATCTCGTCGATGACAATGACTTCCGGGTTGTGATTTTCCACGGCTTCGATCATCACCTCATGCTGGAGCATGGGCTCGCGCACCTGCATCCGGCGTGCCTTACCTACAGCAGGGTGAGGCACATCGCCATCCCCGCCGATTTCATTGGAGGTATCTACGATGACTACGCGCTTCGATTCGGCAATGATACGCGCGGCTTCACGCAGCAGAGTTGTCTTGCCAACGCCCGGACGACCGAGGATCAACACAGACTTACCCGATTCGATGATGTCCTGGATAATATCCACTGTGCCATAGACAGCGCGCCCCACGCGCAGCGTAAGTCCAACAACCGACGTGCGTCGGTTGCGGATGGCGGAGATGCGATGCAAGGTCCGCTCGATGCCGGCTCGATTGTCCGCGTCGAATTCCCCCGTGCGTTCATCCACGTAATCAATTTCAGCGTGAGATACTTCCGTCTCGCGCAGGTTGATCTCGTGGTCCACAAATCGGGCAGTGGGGACGCGCCCCAGGTCAAGGATGATCTCGAGCAGGTTCTCTGTGTCGTTGGCTCTCTCCACGGCATGGCGGATATCCAGCGGAAGGACATCGAGAAGCGCATCAAGATCGTCTGTTATTTTTAATTGTGTCATAGGTTAATTGGTTATTACAAAATAAGGAGGGAAGCAAAGGGAAAGAATCCCACAGCTACTTGCGCCGCCTGCACTCACCACATCAGCGGCATACAAAGCTAAAAAGATAAAATGACCATGTCAGAATACCTGCCTGTCATCAGTATGCTTTCAGTACGTCACGAACGTTCAAAGAGTTCCCGTCGAGCTTCTCCTGGTTGCTTCGTGAGCTACTGGTCCTAATTATACGGGAAATAGGGAAATCCAAACGTTGGAAAGATGTTAAAAATGGCTGTGGACCGTTTGGGGAAAAATATGGCAAAGGCTATTTCTTTGTCTCAATCCTGCTCACCCGCGATGGTTGGACACTTACACCTGAGGGCACAGCGGGTGCCGTCTGTCCGTCTTTTATCATATGAGCCAGATGTTTCACCATCACCGCCTGCCGGTCTGCGCCTTTCGCACCCAGATCCGCCAGGACGGGCTCAAGCCATGCCTGATAGGAGCGTACGCATACATATACAGGGCGGTTGCGGCGGTCTGGCAGGTTGGTGATCAGGGAGGCAAGCTTCTCACCCACGTTCACCGCTTCAGGGTGGATGAGGGGCGAGAGCACGATCCCATACGCACCCTGCGTCGCACTGACATAAGATTTTTCTCCCTCGTTACATAACCAGCCCAGTGCAACCTTTGGCTGCGGCTCAATGGGCTGTAGTAATGGAGGAACGATCTGATAATAAATACTCTGGACTGCGGGGGTATGAATTGATTTGACGCGCTTCCATTCCACAGAGCGGCTTGCTGGCGCAACGTCGGAGACATCCCACATGCGCTGCCAGGCATACACGGAGAACCCCGCTCTACGCAGCGCGATGAACGCCTCGCTGGTTTCATCCACCTCTGCCAGAACATGAAATGCACCCCACGACCCTGCCTGAGCAGCTAGACTCTCGATCAACGCAGGCAGGTCTGGATGGTGGAGTTGTGATGAGGGGGCAATGAAGAGCAGCTTTGCAAACGGCTCGTTGCGCGAGTGGATTACGCCTCCCAAAACAGACTCGCCCTCCCCATTTACGATGGCAGAATAAATGTGCCGCACCGGGTTGACGTAAGCAAATAAGCCCACGGCGCCAAGCGGATTTCCCCGCGTCAGCGTACGCGCGGAATCCAACCCTATGGCTTGCTCGCGGAAGCTATACAAATATGGAAGATCAAAAATGGCAAGCGGACGGATCGACATACTTCGATTATATGTCACACTTGCATGATTTGCCCAGCAAATCACGTACAAGTGCAGGTGTCGCAAGCGTGAAAAAGGTTACAATCTCGAATTCTAATGAGCCGCGCTTCGTCCCTTAAGAAGGGGCAAGATCAATCCACCAGCGATAGAAAATATTCATGAAACCGCGTATCGTTTGTTAATTCAGGGTGGAATGAAGTGGCGAGGAGATGTCCCTGCTGCGCGGCAACAATTCTCCCGTCAGGGACGGAGGCAAGCACCTTCGCCTCTCCCTGCACTGATTCAATGATCGGCGCGCGGATGAAGACCGCGTGGTAATCTTCCTTCGTCTTCGTCGCCTGCTTCAACTCCGGGACGTCTAAGTCCGCTTCGAACGAATCCACTTGGCGCCCAAACGCGTTCCGCTCGACCTTGATATCCATGAGTCCAAGCAGAGGCTGGTCGCGGCTAATGTCTTTGGAAAGGAAGATCGCACCCGCACACGTCCCCCAAATCGCGCGGCGCTGTCCGAATTGTTTCAACGGTTCGATCAGGTCATATGCCACAGCCAGCTTGCCGATCGTCGTAGATTCCCCGCCAGGGATGATTAACCCATCAAGCCCCTGGAGATGCTCAGGCAATCGGACCTCGGCAGTTTCGGTACCGATTCGTTTGAGCATCGCGATATGTTCCGCAAAATCACCCTGGAGAGCGAGGACACCGATTTTCATAATTGGAGTATAGATAGTAAACGATTGACCATAGACCAAAGATGGTCTATGGTCAATCGTCCATAGTCAGAGCTACCAGCCGCGCCCCGCGATCCGTTCCACTTCCGGCATCTGCGACACGTTGCGTCCTACCATCGGCTCACCGAGGTCCTTGCTGACTTCGGCGAGGATGCTCGCGTCCTGGTAATGCGTCACGGCTTTGACGATTGCCGCTGCGCGCCGCGCCGGATCACCGCTCTTGAAGATACCCGAACCGACGAAGACCCCATCCACGCCAAGCTGCATCATTAGCGCCGCATCTGCCGGAGTTGCAACCCCGCCCGCCGCAAAGTTGACGACTGGCATGCGCCCGAGTTCCTTCGTCTCTTTGACCAGTTCATACGGCGCGCCGATCTCTTTAGCATAGGACATTAATTCCTCGTCCGCCATCGTAGTCAGGCGGCGGATGTCGCCCAATACTGTACGGGCATGCCGCACCGCCTCCACCACATCACCTGTTCCCGCCTCGCCCTTCGTACGGATCATCGCCGCGCCTTCACCGACACGCCGCAGCGCCTCCCCCAGGTTGCGGCAGCCACAGACGAACGGCACTTTGAAATTGTGCTTCAAAATGTGATTCGACTCGTCAGCCGGAGTCAGCACCTCGGACTCATCGATGTAATCCACGCCGATGGCTTCCAGGATCTGTGCTTCGACAAAATGTCCGATACGGCATTTTGCCATCACGGGGATGGTGACCGAGTCTATGATCTTCAGAATGAGGTCAGGGTCAGACATGCGCGCGACACCGCCATTCGCGCGGATATCTGCCGGGACCCGCTCGAGCGCCATCACGGCAGAAGCTCCCGCATCTTCTGCGATCTTGGCATGTTCCGGGGTGACGACATCCATGATGACGCCGCCTTTGAGCATCTGCGCCAAGCCCTTTTTAACTGCGAAGGTACCAGTCTGTTGTTCCATAAGATTTCTCCTGATCATAATTGGATAAAAATTCTACCACGCTGCTTTTCTATGAAAGCGACCGGCGAGTCCGTATGGCAAATTGTGCCATTATTCCTGCCTTTATATTTTAGAGGAAAATTGGCATAAGTTAAGAGCCAATATTTATCAATCTGTCGTAGTCCAATTCATTGGATTGACTTAATTATCCCCGGATTGGCTCTATAGAATTGTTCGAAATAGTGTTATAAAGACCAAGCCAATGTCGCTAATAACTGTAGAGGTGCCAGATGCGCATACCGCTTGATCGTCAAAGTGAAGTCCCTCTTTACCAGCAAATCGAAACGTACTTACGACAGGGAATTCTCTCGGGCAGCCTTGCCGCGGAGACCCGTCTGCCTGCCAGCCGCCAGCTCGCGCGCGACTTAGGCGTGAACCGCATCACGGTCGAAAGTGCCTACGCCGTACTGGAAACTGATGGGCTGATCTATTCCAAGATGGGCAGCGGTACGTATGTTTTGCCTCCCAATCCACTTTTAGTATTTTCAAAAGACAAGCCCGGCAATGCCTGGCCGCTTTGGCAGCAAAGGTTAGCGTCCAATGGAGGGTCTGCAATTACAGCGTCAGACGAAGAGACGACAAAGGTATCGCGGCATTCCAGACTCATCAGCTTTGCCAGCGGAATCGGTGATGCACATCTTTTCCCTGCGGAAGACTTTCGT
>JAICRQ010000218.1 GCA_025966435.1 Anaerolineales bacterium
CGCAGGATGCCCATCCATAACACATCTGTCCGCCTGCCTTCACGCATCACCTCCTGGCGCGTGCGACCCTCGAGATGAAAGCCGCACTTTTCATAGGACCGCAGGGCGCGGGCGTTGTATTCATGCAAGCCCAGCGACAGACGCTGCACACTCAGTTCAGCAAAAACATATTGCTGGCAGAGCTTCATCATGTCTGTGCCGTACCCTCTGCTCCAGAATTCCCGCTCACCGATGCCAATCCCAACCCAGGCTTCACTGTGGATTAAGTCGATCCATATGCCCAGGAAGCCGATATAACGATCCTCTTCCAGCGTACGGACGGAAAAGGAATATCGATCCGGCTTAAAGCCTTCTTCTGCCTGCTTCTCAAACCATTCCTTGATCTTCCTCTCGGAATTCAGTAAGGCAGGGTCGCCATCGGCAAGGCGGTGGAACTCGGTGTCGCGCTGCCATTGGACTTCCGCCTTGGCGCGTGTGTCCGGCTCCTCGAGCGTAAGACGTACGAGCTCTCCTCGAAATAGATCTCTCATCGCTCCTCCTGTACTCTGGACCGGTTCCGCCACTCCTCATTGAGCAAGCCAAACACGTACAGGTCCCAGCGACGCCCGTCACGCTCCAATGCGCTGCGCCGACAAACCTCCTGGGTGAATCCAAACTTTTGCAGCAGTGCAATTGCGCCATCGTTGTATTCCGGCACCATTGCAGTAACACGAAACAAATTGAGCTCTGCAAATGCAAAACGTAATAGCATTTGCAATGCCTGGGTGCCAAAGCCTTTTCGCCGGTCCTCCGTCGCGCCAATTCCTAAACGAATCCAGCCATTGCTGTTGGTCCACTCGATCCACTGGATGACAGCCTTGCCGATCAGGCGATCGTCTGCTCTGGCGCGGATCATGAAGTGAAAAAGGTTTTTATTTTCCTCAATTTGCTTTTCCAGCTTTTCATATTGCTTCTTGATCATCGCAGCAGATAATGGTCGCGCAGGATTCGTCTCCATCAGGCGCATGAAGTCTGAGTCGTGAGTCCATTGAGATTCGACCTGCGGATCTTTCTCGTGGTCAATCGGACCCAGTCGAAGATCCGCGCTTTCAAATAACTGTGTTTGAATATCTAACATCTTGCCTCCAAAATCCTTTGTAAAAATAAAACGCCACAGGCTTTACCCGTGGCATGTTCGATAAATAAAACCGCCACGGGCGAGTGCACCGTGGCGGTCATTAGCTTACATTGCGTGTAAATTAATGAGGAGCAGGCGCACTACGCGAATCAAAAACACCACTGGACGTGATGAATGCTTTCGCTGGGATTGTTGTGATGTTCAAAATCATCAACCGTGCGCTTCCTCTCTTAGGAAATTTTAACGTTCGTAGTGTAACACGCCATGCAATTTCCCGTCAAGTAGATGAGTGCAAATCTTAATGAAAGGTGGCAGGTATGGTTACTTGGAAAACTGATATTGATACCATTCCTCTTCACACCGTGCTGATCGTTTCCGATCAACCCGAGAACGTGGCAATCTGGGATACCCTCTTTAGCCAAAAGAATTGTGTTGTCCTGTCTGAGGCAAACGTGTCTGATGCTTTGCAGAGCGCGCGGCTTATTGGTCCTTCCCTGATGTTAATTGATATGAATTTATCCAAATCTGATCGGGCTTTTTTATTAAACGGGCTGCGCGCCACCAGCCGGGGACCTATTCTGATGCTTATCACAGCCAACACGGTAGATGAAATCGTCGAAGCCAACCAGGAAGGCGCGGATGAGTGCCTGGTCAAGCCGGTCAATCCGGCGGTGCTGGTCGTCAAGGCGATGGCATGGCTGGGACATGGTCAACGAAGTGAGCAGGCTCCTGCGGTGCTGGGTGTAACGTTGTAATTATTCATCTTCTTCTCCTTTCGTTCCTCCTCCTAATCAACATGCCTGCGCAATTGCGCAGGCATGTTGAGTTCTTATTGACCAGTGCTGATCAAACCAGCCTGTAGATCATTTAACGTTTGTTCCACGAGCCGCTGCTTACCCGGAGTCAGCAATGTAGGGTCGATGTCACTCAAGCCAAGGGGTGATTGAACAGTCACCCCTCCCTGCCCGCTCACCAGCCCCGGCCAGGCATTTTGAATCGCTTTGACAATATCCGGCTGGATGGTCATCACCCAACCCGCTGGGCGCTGTTCCGGGGTGACCGCTCCGATCATGTAGGCGCCCGTCGTGCCAATGTACGTCATAAGATCCGTGGTGGCGATATCGGGATAGAGATAGATCGTCTGCACTTTGTATTGGAGGATCAAAATATCTGCGTAGGCATCATAGTTGGCTGGGTCCTCATCCGCACCGATCTCCAGAAATTGCGGATACGTCCAGTTGTAAAAAAAGACCGGACGACAAGTACCACAACTGAATTTCATTCCAGTAGCATAGGCATTGAGCGCGCGTAGCGCATCGGGGTTGTCCTTCGGGAGCAACATGCCAATGCGATAATCGTCGGTGATCAGCGCGGCCGTATATCCGGCTAGGAAACCGGCAACATCGGTCTGGGCGTTGTTTCCCAGCACGCTGATATTTCCGCCCGCCGCCACTTCGGGGATGTTGATCGCAAGGAACTGGACCTGCGGTGCAGCAGCGGCTAATGCGGCGATACCAGGGTCCGGCGGAAGCGCGATCACTACTTGCAGACCGGGTTCTGCGAGGTCGTCAGCAGTAAAGATATTACGGACCTGGAAGCGAAATCCTGATGTCTGTGTGAGGTCATACACTGTTTTCTGGTACAGGTTGGATGTATCCGGGTCAAGGTCAGTGGGAAGGACCAGGATGGCCAGTGGCGTCGCCGTGGTGGGTGTGAGCGTGGGCGGAACGATTGCCGTGTCTGTCGGCACAGGAGTGGATGTTCCAGCCGCTTCCCCGCTACCACAGGCAGTGAGGCTAAGCATAGCTGCGAATCCAACTAAGATAATAATGAATCTTTGACGCACAAGTTTCTCCAAAGAGAGGGATAACAGCCACGATTATACACGTTGGATGGGGGCAGATAACGGCTCTGTTAAAGAACCAAGACCGCAGGAATGCGGTCTTGCGCTTGAGATGTACTTGTTTCTTAGCGGGACTTGATTTTGATCTGCTTCGGCCGTGCGGATTCCGCCTTGGGCAGTTTCAGTGTGAGCACACCGTTGGTGATGTCGGCTTCGACGTGCTCGGCATCGATGGGAGCCGGCAGACGCAGCGTTCGGGTAAACGCGCCGTGAGGCAATTCACGGACGAGATAGCTGCTTTCGTCTGCTTTATATTCACCTTCGATCCGGACGACATCCTCAAGTACTTGAATATTCAGCTCATCGGCTTGCAGCCCCGGCACGAGCGCAGAAAGGACATAGGCGTCATCTTCCTCGCGGACGTTGATGCCGAGAGTTCCATCGCGGTTCTCGGCCCAGCGGCGTGCCATACGGCGGTAGGGATAAGTTTGTAGATAGAATGTCATGGCAGGTCTCCTATTATGGGATGTTTAAGTTTTGAATTACTCCGTAGTTTATTTCGGCAGTATAAGAAAAAAGATAAAACCGTGTAGACGTTATATATGAGTCCGAGACGTATTTTCAACAATAAACAGGCTGGCAATCTAATTGCCAGCCTGTTTTCTTTACCAATCAGAAATCATTCTTATGGAGTGTACATATGCTCGGCAAGCCAGGCAAGCACATCCGCTTGGTCAACACGATAGGAAAAATCTGTGCCACGGCACAGCACATTGAGACCAAAGGAGGTCACAGCCACAATCAAGTTCGAGTCGGGATCACCCAGGAACACAGGTCCTCCAGAGTCGCCATTGCAGGTGCCGCCTTGGTCGCGCCCATTGCCCTGGGTCTGGATGTTGAAACCATCGTTGATCGCGCTTCTGAGATTCGTCAACTTGGATTCGGCCATCAACCGCTCGCGGAAGGAAACATTCGGCTTACCGTTCTGTTCCTGGTTCTTGAAGCTGAGCCCATAACCGCTGACAGTGAAGAGCGTCTCGTGAGTTCCGCGTCTGGTTGCCAGTTGATCGAGTGTGCCAGCCTCGGGCAGCTGCCCATATTCAGATAGAGTAATCGGCTGATCAAGAACGACCAATGCCACATCATGTCGATTTGGCAATGGCTGCGGGAAACCATAGTTGTAAATCTCGTCAGAGGTAGCGCAAGTGACACCTAATGTACCGGCGGCACAAAATTCAGGATAACCTGTTACCGGATCAATCTCTGTTTCCGGATCAAAGTTAACTCCTGCATCCTGCTGGAAATAAACACGGGCTGTTTCAGCACCTACTACACAATGCCCGGCGGTCAGGAAGTTATAGGGGTCAAGCAGGGAGCCACTACAACGCCCAATGAACTCGCCATCTTCGTTGTAAAAGACGATCAACCCTACGAACGGGTGGTCGAAATCCTCCACCCAGTCGCCCGTAATTGCCGCAACCGGGCTGACGGCAATTGCCAGTATGAAAATCACTGAGAATACAGCAAAAACCAGCTTTCTATGCATATTCTTTTCTCCTTAGGATATGGTCTGTACGTTCAAAATTACAAACTGGTTTACGAAGCTCTCTGCGAAACTCACCTCCTTTCGAAGAAATCTACAAGTTTACATACAAGTACAGGACAAGAAAAATAACATGAGTACCCTTTGCAAGCATAGTTCCTGAGTTCTGAATATTCTTTCTAAAAAATGCGTCTCGAAGAGGTTCATTGGATGGCTGTGATCAAGTAAAATAATTAGTTAAGGTTAAAAAAATAAAGAACTGGCTGATTGGAGCAATCAGCCAGTTCTTTATTTATAGATTGATGTCGTCAGTTTATGGGGCTACCCCAAATGTGGCGAGCCAGGTCAAATCATCTGCTCGATCCACCCGATACACCCCACCTGTCCCTGCACAATTTCCATTGACACCATAGGAGGTAACTGCACCCACGACATTGGAGTCACCAATGAAATTGGGACCTCCGGAATCACCGAAGCAGGTACCGCCCGTATTGGCGTTATTCGAGAGCAACAAAGAAAAATCACCTGTGAATCCAGTATTGATCTGGAGTAGGTGAGGGCGAGCCAGCATGCGTACTCTCTGATTGTTTTCCTTCCAGGAAGCTGCATCCGGGAAGCTTTCCTGCAAGCCATAACCCACAGCCGTAAAAGTAACATCCTGTGTGCCGCGCTGAGTAGCCAATTTATCTAAGATATCCTGCTTGGGCAAGGCACCATATTTTTTCATCTTCATCGGCTTATCGAGCACCACCACGCCGAGGTCAAAGAGATAGAATGCATTCGGGTTGTATTGCGGGTGAGTGTGGGGGGTTCCGCCTACATCCCCTTTATTGGGATAGCCGTTTGCCGGAATGCCTGATTCCACATCCGAAGCAAACCAGATCTCCACATGCGCGGCAGGAGCCTCGGTGCAGTGACCCGCTGTCAGAAACAGGGTCGAATTCAGCAAGGTCCCACTACAGCGCCAAAGCGGGTTGCCTTTTGCATCCTGGGCAACCATCAATCCTACATAGGGATGGCGGTTACCGTCCAATTCACCATCGGTGACAGCACGGGCGCCACCAATGGTGCTCAACGCAAGCACCAATGTAAGCAGCAGAGCAATCGTTACTTTTTTCATTCTTATGTATCTCCTCATAAGTTTGTGAATATTCGAATACGGTAGGATATGGCACTGCAAATGAATTATCTCTAGGTGACGGCCTCCTTATGATACTTGCCCAACCCTGCGGAACTGTACGCATCAGCATAACAGGACTAAGACCTGGCAGCCTCACAGTTGGATGAGTTTGCCTCTTCAGGGAGCGCGAGTTTAACGCAAATAAGAGGAATCTTACATTAGCGGATAATTAGAAAATCTGTGCGAGGAATAGGATATAAAATCCCCCGCAGTTTTCTGCGGGGGATGTGCAAAATCTCTAGGTCTGACCTTCTAATAACTAGTTGGGCCAGGATGACCAGACGGAGCACATGCCGGAACTGTCAGGCTGGAGGGGCGATTGCCGGATACCTGCATACACCGGATTCATCACAGCATCTGGCGGCGGGCCGAAGTGCCCAAGGCCCAGAGAGTGACCATTCTCGTGCAGAGCCACGGTCTCGACATCAATGCCCGGGAGAGGAACATCGATCCCCCACGGTCGATCGGCACGATCCGTTTTGCGGTTGCCGAATGTGTCGTTGTAATACACTTCATTGAG
>JAICRQ010000249.1 GCA_025966435.1 Anaerolineales bacterium
AGTTATTGACAACTACCGACTGGCTCACGAAAAATGTCCGCCTGACGCGAGCATATTTCTCGGCGTTTCATCCCATCCGCGATACGCCCATGGAGAATAAGGCTGCGGTTGACCCGCTGCGCGAACATCGTTTGTATCAGGCGTCCTTCCTTTTGCGAGATTATGGCTTCGATCTCGAAGAGATGCCATTTGTGCAGAATGGAAATCTGCCCCTTTCAACGGATCCAAAGCTTGCCTGGGCGCAGCAAAACCTGGAAGGTAAACCGTTAGAGATCAACAAAGCCGAGCGCCGCGAGCTTCTTCGCATCCCAGGAATCGGACCCAAGGGTGCAGACGCCATCTTGCGCGCCAGGCGGGTTGGCAAATTACGCGACCTGACCAGCTTAAAGAAACTTGGGGTTGTGACAACACGCGTAGCCCCCTTTATTTTGTTGGATGGCAAACGACCGGCAAGCCAGATTGCAATGTTTTAGCGCTTGTGATTACAACGCAATCCACCCGCCTCGCAGACCTTCGCGCACAGCTTCGGTGCGGTTGGTGACATTCAGTTTTGAATAAATGGAAGATACGTGAAACTTCACGGTATGTTCGCTGATCCCCAGCGTAACGGCGATCTGTTTGTTCGCCAACCCCTTCGCAAGCAAGCCTAACACTTCAGACTCTCGATCGGTGAGCGGGCCATGAGACAGCGGCTCGCTTTCTGATTCAAATAAGAGTGTGGACGTCCCCACGATCAATCCCTGCGATAATGCGTGGACCGCCGCTGTCAATTCCTCCGCGGAAGCATCCGTCGGCAGGACTCCCCACACGCGGAGGGAACGCGTCAATGCGCGGACGTTGGGCTGATCATCGCTCAGGAACAGGGTCGCGACCGTGGAGTCAGCACTGTTAGCGGTAAACGATGTATGCGAAGCCGACGTGATCACCACGTCGGCTTCCAACTGTAAATCGTCTTCCTCTAAAGAATCGTTCATCACCCGGATCGTTTGATCCGATGCAAGCAGCGCGCGCAGCCCGGCGCGCAGTGCAGGTGAAGGAACGTTCAGAAGGACGCGGATCACTTCCTCTCACCCACCGTCACCTGGACCGTCTCCGGGCGGCCGCCTCGTAAGACATCCACCGGAATTAATTTTCCAACCGTATCGTTGTTGAGGGCGGCGAAAAGATCGTCGGGGTCGCCAACGGGCTGACCACTAACGGCAACCAGGATATCACCGACGAGCAGCCCGCCATTCGCAGCAGGTCCACTTTCTTCCAACCATAATACGAGCAACCCATGCTCCTGCTCACGGGCGAGCGCCTGACGTGCCGCCTCAGGAATTTCGACGGGTTGCGTACGCACGCCCAGATAGCCGCGTTTCACCGAGCCGTGTGTTACCAGCGTCTCCGCGATCCGCCATGCTACTTTGACAGGAATCGTCAGCGAGGAACCGCGCGTGAGCCCCGAAGTATTAAGACCCAACACTTCACCCTCCGTGTTGATGAGTGGTCCCCCTGAGAAGCCAGGATACGGCGTGGTCTCACTGCGGATGTATTCATCCAGCATCCCACCGCGAAAGGTGCGTGCCGGTCCGTTGATCTCTGACACGATTCCCCAGGAAGCATTCATGAGCTGCGCTCGGGGGCGCCCAAGAGCCATCACAAGCTGCCCGACTTTCACACTGTCTGCAGTTTTCGCTGGCTTTAATACCTTTTCCGGAAGCTGTAACACAATTAAGTCTGAGCCAGGATCCCGCCCCACTATGGACGCGTTCCAACTTAGGCCGGGAAGACTCACTTTAATATCGTCCTCGCGTGTCACCACATGATCGGCGCTCAGAACCAGGTCTTCTGTATATGCGATTCCACTGGCAGGATAACGTTTGCGGGCGTCCACGGTGACAACACTCACGCCTGCTGTTTCCACCGCGGTGGTCAGTCCTTCAGAAAATTGAGAGAATGGATTAGGCATTACTTTCTCCTTTCAGACTATAACATGATTTCGAAATGGGATATTTCAGCTCTATCAGTTCAAGACTCTGATTTCAGTGTATCGTATACCGAATTTCCATGCATCAGGCGGATGGGCAGGACAAGCCCTAGACGTTCGGGGAGGTGGCGAAGCGGGTTCATTCCAGGCTTGTGCATATCATCTATAATCAACCCATGCAGCCGGTCATCCGTTTGAATGCAAAAATCTTTCCTGTTCTGGGCGCGCTCGCGCTCCTGATGCAAATCATCGATCCCTCACGGGTATGGGTGATTCTGATGGTTGGCATTGGCGGTGCATGGTTGGTCTGCTGGTGGTGGGCGCGCGGGCTGGCGCGTTCTCTGACGTTCGAACGTGAGATGCGTTTTGGTTGGGCACAGGTCGGTGACAGGCTCGAGGAGCGTTTTACCTTAACCAATCAATTCATGCTGCCAGCCACCTGGGTCACATTGCACGATCACTCTACGCTCCCGAATCATCACGCCTCGATGGCGACGGGCGTGGATGGATATAGCACCTCGCAATGGAAAATCAGCACACGCTGCACAAGGCGCGGCGTTTATACGCTTGGCGGCACCACGTTCGAAACAGGCGATCCGTTTGGGATCTACACAATCGTGTTTGAGGACCCAACCTCCTCTACCCTGGCGGTGATGCCGCCTGTCCTGCCGTTGCCTACATTTGAAATCCTCGCCAGCGGTTTTTCGGGAGAGGGGAAGCCGCGCCGTCACGCGTTACAAGAGACGATCAATACGTCTCACATCCGTGAGATGCAGCCGAACGATCCGATGCGTCTGATCCACTGGAAGACGACTGCACGGCGCGCCACCTCTCAAAATGGGATAGGTGAAGGCAGTCCATTCTATTTGCGCCAGTTTGAGGGGACGCCAGCCGGTGACTGGTGGATCCTGCTCGATCTCGATCAGAGGACGCAGGTGGGCACAGGCTGGGACTCCACCGAAGAACATGCTGTGAACCTGGCTGCCTCCCTTGCCGCGCACGGATTGAACCAGGACCATCCTGTGGGGCTTTCGATCAACGGCAATTCCCTCGACTGGATTCCGCCGCGCCGGAATGAGTATCAACTACATTCCCTGCTAAAGGCTCTGGCTGTCGCCTCGCCATCCGGAATGTCTTTGAAGGATTACCTGCAAAGAGCCGAGAGAGCGTTTAGCAGCCATTGCAGTCTGATCATCCTCACTGCCAATGCCGGAGCGGATTGGACCCAGGCCTTGATGCCGTTGATGTGGCGAGGCGTGATGCCCACGGTGTTTCTGTTTGATCCTGTTACCTTTGGCGGGAGTGCCAATACCAAAGCCATTTCTGAAGTCATTCAATCCCTGGAGATTCCCTGCCACATCATCCCCAGGGAATTGCTGGATATGCCGCAAGCCCGCCCGGGCCATGAGGGCGAGTGGGAATGGCGCATCTCGGCGACGGGGAAGGCAATCGCCGTGCGCGCCGCGCAGGAAGATTGGCGAGGGCTGAAATGATCGTCCGGCTGGCGCGCTGGTTCCTTTCAGCGGATGTGCTGGGGCTGGTGTTGGTGTCGACTGCCCTCTATGCTCTCACCGATGGCATTACTTCCTCCCTGCGAAACACCGATACGGTTCCTTTTTTCTGGATCTGTTTGCTTGCCGTGCTGATCGCCTATGGACTAAGCAAACGCCTGAGCAGCGTCATCCTGGCATCAGTTTGGATGATCGGGCTGGGTATTCTCGGCATTTGGATTATGGCTGCGCGCCTCGCCTCTCCCCTGCTCGATCTCGGTAGCGCGGTCCTTGCCGCCATCCCTCAAATCACTCCTGCGATTCGGGAAGATATACCTATTGATGCGAGCGCCATCGCGGAAGCGTGGCTTGTTGTCGTAGAAACCTCCCGTGCCTTGCGCCTGCGCTTCCAAGTGTGGCTCATGAGCCTGAATGGGGATGTCACTATCAATGATGCACTCGTTCAAAACATGATCTGGCTCATCATCATGTGGCTTCTCGCTGCCTGGATGGGATGGTTTACCGGACGTCGTAATGCAATCGCAGCCTTACTACCCTCTATCCTGCTTCTGGCAGCGATCATATCGTATAGCGGATATCGGGTGTACACGCTGTGGGTCATGGTGGTTGTGCTGCTCCTGCTCATGGGCGTTTGGAATTACCGTAACCGCACAGCTCAGTGGGAGCGACAAAAAGTGGATTACTCCGACAGCATCCGTTACGACGTCACGCAGGCAGTGATCTTTCTCTCCCTTGCCATTGGCGCCCTCGCGTTTATCACGCCATCCGTCTCGTGGCGTCAGGTCCGTGATTTCTTTCGTGAGCGTAGCAACAACGAAATTGCAGAGACATTAGGCGTGCAGCAACAACCCGTTTCTGCACAGAATGTTTCAGTGCAAAAGCCCTCATTGCCGCGTGATCATCTGCTCAGCGGAGGCTTTGCGCAATCCGAAGAAGTCGTGATGACCATCCGCACGGGCGAGCTGCCTCCCGTGGTGATACCCGAAGTGACGACAGACGCGCCGCGCTATTACTGGCGCAGTACAACATACGATATCTACGTGGGCGCAGGTTGGGTGACAAGCTCCGCGCCGGGTCAGCGCTACGAAGCAAATACGCCTCTTATCCCGGGCTTGCTCAATGGCTATAAGCCTCTGCAACTGGACGTCGAAATGGTGGAACCCGAGGGCAAATTGTTTTGGAGTGGAATCCTCTTCAGCGCGGACGTTCCCACGCGAGTGGACTGGCGACTCAGACCCCAATCGAACCTGTTCGCGGACCAATCGTCCCTGCTCCTGGCAGACATGTTTGTCGCCGCCAGCGGCGCGGGTTCCTATCAGGCAGCGTCCTACGTCCCGCTTGTGACCGTGGAAGAGTTGCGCAATGCTTCCACGGACTATCCGGAATCGATTCGGGAGCGCTACCTGAATTTGCCAAGGTCCTTACCGGAGCGAGTTCTTCAATTGGCAGGCGAGATTACCAGGGATGAGATGACTGCCTATGATAAAGCCAAAGCGATCGAAGCCTATCTGCGCGCCTATCCGTATGACCTCGAGGTGCCTGCTCCTCCGGAAGACCAGGATGTGGCAGACTACTTCTTATTCGACTTGAAAAAGGGATATTGCGATTATTATGCCACCGCTATGGTAGTGCTGGCACGCGCCAGTGGCCTGCCCGCACGCTTCGTCTCCGGGTATGCCTCCGGTTCGTATGACGCGGCGAATGCGGAATATGTTGTGCGCCAGATGCATGCCCATTCCTGGGCAGAAATCTATTTCCCCGAGATTGGCTGGGTCGAATTCGAACCGACCGCCGCCCAACCCGAAATCGAGTTTCCTCCTTCGCAGGCAGAAATCACCAATGCAGCGCCAGACGAAACGGCAACCCGTTTGCTCAACCGTTTCCGGCTTGAGATGCTGACTTACTGGTTATCCCCATTTGCGATTCTTTTCTTTGTACTGGTGCTGTACTTTTTATGGATCGAACCCTGGCTCTATATGCGGATGCCGCCGGCAACCGCGGTGGAAAAAATGTACCGCCAGCTCTATCGTCTTGGGCGCTCTCTGGCGGGTGAACGCACAAAAGCCGAGACAGCCTATGAGTTTATGGAGAAGCTCAATACGCAAATCAACACAATACGCGAACGCTCTCGTTTTACAGCGTATCTCTTCCACATCCAGCGAGACGTTAAATCACTCACCGACATCTATCAGGATTCCATGTTCGCTCCTCAAATCATGAACAAGA
>JAICRQ010000363.1 GCA_025966435.1 Anaerolineales bacterium
CGGAAGGATAGACGACATGGCTCTTACAGCTTCTATTGGTTATGCACAGGCTCTCAATGGTCGTGAAGCCGGCTTGCAGGCAACGCATCAGGCGTTGAATAGACTCGGCTCTAGCTCACCGGGCTTTGGCTTTGTGGTTGCCTCGCACCAGTACCAGGCGCGCGAAGTGGTCAGTGGTGTATCCGGGCTTCTCGGCGATACTCCTATGATCGGTTTCAGCAGTCCTGTGTGCTTGGCAGGCGATGGACTGCATCCCAACTCGGTACTGGTTGGGCTACTGGCGGGTGATTTCCAGGCGGAAACACGCTGGATGCCTGGGTATGCTCAGAGCGGACGCGAAACGGGCGCTCAGCTTTCGAGACAGATCGCCGATCAAGCCGATACGCGCGGACTGTTTTTCTTTGCCGATGGCTTCAATGGGGATGCGGATCAGCTATGCAATGCGCTTTCGAGTGGGACGGTCCCACTGGCGGGCGGACTCTCCTCCGGGGACTTACACACCGGTCATTCATATCAGATCGCTGGTCCTCAGAATGGGACGGGCGCGCTGACGGCTGCCTTCCTGCGCGGTAACCTGCGCATTGGTGTCGGCGCGGCGCACGGATGGAATCCGGTGGGCAGTCAGTTCCGTGTAACCCGCTCGCGCGGCTTCTGGCTGCGTACGCTGGATGGTCGTCCTGCCTCCGAAACGTACGCTCAGCTCTTTGGCTATCCCGCGCGTGAATGGGCGTTCCCGCCTCTCAGCCATCTGGCGCGTTTATATCCGCTGGGCGTGGAGCAGGGAGAACAGCTCGTGATCCGCGCCCCGATTCGGGTGGAGGCGGATGGCAGTTTCCGGATGAATGCACCCGTGCGCGATGGCGCAGATGCCTATCTTTTGGTCGGCAGCCGCGCCTCTTGCGAGCAGGCTGCCCAGCAAGCCGCCCAGCAGGCGTTACAACAACTGGAAGGGAGCAAGCCGGTCTTTGCTTTTGTCCTGGTGGATATCGCCTGGGAGATGTTATTGAAATCTCATCCCGGAGCAGAAATCAATGCCGTTCAGGAGATCCTTGGAAAAAATGTCCCGCTGGCTGGCGGTTATACGTTGGGGCAGATCGTTCAGGGAAAGAACACGGGGTCGCCGCAATTATTAAACCAGCACATGATCGTCGTCGTGTTCGGGGAAGCATAGTGAAATTAGAGAGTAATGGAACGCCAGGAGGCTAATCCTGGCGTTTTTCTTTTGGTCGAGAGATATAATAGAAGGAGGAGATGAATATGAACACCAAAGTGCTCTTGACTTTCCTGCTTGGCTTGACCCTGCTTGCTGCGTGCGCATCGCCAGCCACACAACCTCCTCCCACTCCGACCTTTATTGCACTCCCAACTTCCACTTTATTGATCGGCACGCCGCCCACCGCCGCGCTGACGCCCGGAGCTTCTACCCCTCTACCGGGGGTGACGGTGACCGGCGTTGCTCCTACTAATCCATCCACGATATGCGGCGACCCGCAAGTGACAACGCTAATCGATTCCTTCAAAACTGCAATCCTCACCTCCGATGGGCAACTCCTAAGCTCACTCGTCAGCCCTTCGCGCGGCATGGACGTGGCATACTTCCGTGACGGCACGGTCATCACATACCAACCAGAACATGCTAAATTCCTATTTGAGACCACCTTCGAAGTGGACTGGGGCGCGGAACCCGGCAGCGGCGCAATGAAGCGGGGTTCCTTCCACGATGTGGTGTTGCCTGAATTGGTACGGATCTTGAACCAGCCATATACGCTTCACTGTAACGAGCTCAAGCTTGGCGGCGCAACCTATGAGCCGGTCTGGGAGTATCAGAATGAGTATTATTCCATCCATTTCCCTGGCACCCCCGAGAACGGCAATATGGACTGGCATACATGGGTGATGGGGATCGAGTACGTCAGTGGCAAGCCATATGTGTATGCTCTGATTCAGTATTTCTGGGAACCTTAACAGATCCTAAGTATTTACTCTAACGCCTTGTGCAGAACTCCTGCACAAGGCGTTTTCTTTCCAAACTCTCCTACTGCTCTTTGGTAAGAAATGACCCTCTGTTGTATACTGTATTAAGGTTATTGCAAAAACTTGCAATAAGGTTTCTTATGTCCTGTACTTCAGAATATGCTTCTCAACTCCGCGCTCGTGGCTTCCGTATGACGTCCCAGCGCCTGGCGATCCTGCATGCCCTTCGCCATGCGGAGACGCACCTTTCGCCGCGGGAAGTGTACATACAGGCAAAACAGGAACTGCCCGGCCTCACCGAGCCAACCGTTTACCGCACACTTGAGTTCCTGGCAGAAAATGGCCTGGCGCGTACTTCCCAGACCGGTAATGGTCACTTAAGATATCAAATTGCCGGGAACGATCATCACCATATTGTTTGCAGGATCTGTGGTGATGAGATGGAGGTAGACCACGCACTGCTCGAGCGTCTTTACCATAAATTGGAATCGGACAGTGGCTACATGCGTATTGATAGTCATATGACATTTTTTGGGGTCTGCCCACAATGTCAATAAATTTAGATAAGGAGATCTAACATGTTGTATTCACCCGAACCTCTGCATATCCCCGATGGATTTTTAAGCCTGACTGTCTCCATCATCTGCTGGGTGATCTCGGCTCTTACCATTAGCGTTGCTGTTTCGCGCTCGAATAAATCGCTGGGCGAAAGACAAATCCCGCTGATGGGCATCATGGCTGCCTTCATCTTCGCTGCGCAGATGATCAACTTCCCGGTCGCGGGTGGGACGTCCGGGCATCTGTTAGGCGGCGCCCTGGCGGCAATCACCCTGGGACCATGGGCTGGGATGCTGGTAATGACTGCGGTCATTTCGGTGCAGGCTCTGCTCCTCCAGGACGGCGGCTTGCTGGTGATGGGTGCCAACATTCTCAACATGGGATTAATCACTGCCGCGATTGGATACGGTCTATATCGCAGCGTTTCTACCGGAAGCCGAACACTTAAATTGACAGTGGCGGGAATCGCTGCCTGGCTTTCTGTGATGGCGGGCGCGCTGTTCACATCGCTGCAGTTGTGGTTGAGCGGCACGTCGCAACTGCAGGTTGTTATCCCTGCCATGCTGGGTGTTCACGCGCTGATTGGTTTGGGTGAAGCATTCATCACGGTTGCTGCCTTGACCTTTATCTTTCAAACGCGTCCCGACCTGCTCGGTAAGAATTCCGAGTCAGCGATGGGAAGCCGCGGATGGGTCGTGGCAGGCGTGTTGATCTCCCTTGCAGTCATCCTGCTCTCACCCCTCGCCTCCGCAGACCCGGATGGATTAGAGCGCGTGGCGGGAGACCTGGGTTTCCGGGCTCAAGGCGCTGAGGCACCTTACCAGATTCTTCCGGATTACACGGTACCCTTCCTGGGAGAAACAGCGCTTTCCACTATTATTGCAGGGATGATTGGCGCGGCAGTCGTTGGCGCGATCATCTTGTTGCTGGGGCAGGCGATGAAAGCGAAGTCATAATTCGAATATCGATATTCGAATTACGTACATCGTCAATTCTAAGATGCATTTCGACGTGTTTGATCGTTATCACGAGAATGAGAGTTTCATCCACCGCCTCGACCCGCGCGTGAAGGTGGTGACGACGGTGGTGTTCATCCTGTCGAACGCCCTCTTGCCCGATGGCGCGTGGGTCGCGTTTGGACTCTCCTGGCTGTTCCTCCTCCTTGCGAACCTGCTTTCGAAGCTCGGTCTTGGCTTCACATTCAAACGTTCGCTGGTTGCGCTCCCGTTCGCCCTCATTGCCCTTACCGTCCTTTTTTCGATCCCGGGAAAACCTATTTCCTCGTTCCACTTCCTATTCTGGGATTTCACAATTACCGATGCCGGACTCCTCCGTTTTGTCAGCATCCTCATCCGCTCATGGTTATCAGTGCAGATGGCGATCCTGCTCGTGGCGGTGGCGCGCTTCCCGGACCTGATCCACGCCCTAGAGCATCTGCGTGTGCCCGGAATCCTGACGACAATCATCGCGTTCCTCTATCGTTATCTCTTTGTGCTGGCGGATGAAGTCTTCCGCTTGATGAGGGCACGCGAGTCCCGTTCGGCAGCCGCGCCCGGCAAACGGTCCGGCGGGAGCGTGGCGTGGCGGGCGGGCATCGCAGGGCATATGGCAGGCCATCTCTTTTTGCGGAGCTATGAGCGCAGTGACCGTGTCTACAACGCGATGCTGGCGCGCGGCTATGCAGGTCACATGGAGACGATTCATCCCCATGAATTACGCCGCCGCGATTACATCACCGTTGC
>JAICRQ010000201.1 GCA_025966435.1 Anaerolineales bacterium
GAAACAGGAGTTTTCATTCCAGCCGGATAATGCACAGTCTCTGCTGGCGGAACGATTTGACTCTGCCGAGGGGTCCTTTCTCGACAAGACGCTTTATACCGATCTGCACACCTATCTCCCAGGCGACCTGCTTGTCAAAGCCGACCGGATGGCGATGGCTGCCTCCATCGAACCGCGTTCGCCCTTCCTGGACCATAAAATGGTAGAGTGGTCGGCGCGGCTGCCGGATCATCTCAAGGTCCGCGGTAGAAAAGGCAAATATCTTCTAAAAAAGGCGTTTGCGGATTACCTGCCCGAGAACGTCCGCAGACACCGCAAACAGGGATTTGGCATTCCCCTCAGCGGCTGGTTTCGCGGTCCGCTGTATGACTGGTCGAAAGAATTATTGACAGCGAACGGAAGTTCGGTGAATCAATGGTTTGATCGCAAAATGATCACGTCCCTCCTTGAGGAACACCGCGCCGGACGCGTGGATCACGGCAAACGCATCTACGCCCTGACGATGCTGGCATTATGGACGAAAGGCTAGCTGTGTTCAAGTTTGGCGAGAACTGGGCGTCCTTTTCAAAGGGCATCGACGAAACGCGCATTGAAGCTGCAAAGCAGTCTCTGAAAAAATTGTTCGGTGAAGAAGCGTTGTCCGGCAAATCGTTTCTGGATATTGGCTGCGGGAGCGGTTTATTTTCCATTGCGGCTGCTCAGCTCGGCGCGCGTCCCGTCCTGGGGTTGGACGTCGATCCCGTGTCTGTCGCTACCTCACAACGCAATGCAGCACACTGGTTGAAATCTCCCTCTTCGATCTCCTTCCGCCAGCTCTCTGTCCTAGATGGTGAGCAGCTGCATAAACTGGGAATGTTTGATATCGTCTATTCCTGGGGTGTGCTGCATCATACCGGCAATATGAAGACGGCGCTGCGTAACGCTGCGCACAGGGTGGCGCCAAATGGAATGTTGATGATTGCCATTTACAACAAGCATTGGTCCTCAGGAGCGTGGAAAGCCATCAAATGGATGTATAACCGCGTAGGTGCTTGGGGGCAGAAGATTTTGATCTGGATTCTTACCCCTGTTATTTTCCTGGCGAAGTGGCTGGTCACGTTCCAGAATCCATTCAGGATGCAACGTGGGATGGATTTCATGCATAATGTTGTGGACTGGGTGGGCGGTTACCCGTATGAATACGCCAGCATCGCGGAAATGAGAACAGCTCTGGAAAAAATTGGGTTTGAAATGCTGTCTGTGTTCCCAGCCAGAGTTCCCACGGGATGTAATGAATTTGTTTGCAGAAAAATAACTGCAAGTGCCGGATAATTCTATAATGAAACGTCCTAATTTCTATGTCATCGGTGCTCCGCGTTGTGGGACGACAGCACTTTATACGTACTTGAGAAGTCACCGGAATATCTTCCTGCCCGAGATCAAGGAACTGCATTATTTCGCCTCGGACTTCCCAAATATCCAAAAAATTCTCTTTAAGTCTGAAGAGGATTATCTCAAGATGTTCGATGGTGCAAAGGAGAACCACCTTGCGATAGGGGAGATATCACCGCTCTATATTTATTCCAAAGTTGCCTTAAAGAACATCAAGGATTTTAATCCGGCGGTGAAGTTAATCGTCATGGTGCGCAACCCGGTGGAGTTTGTGCAATCGGTTCATCAACTCAACCTGGGACTTCTGCGCGAGGATGAGCCCGATCTTGCGAAAGCCTGGGATTTACAGGAGATTCGCCGTCAGGGAAAATCGATTCCCGCCGGATGCCGCGAGCCGGAGCTGATCCTGTACGGCGAATTGGGATCGTTCGGGAAGCATGTGGAAAAGGTTTTGGAAGTGTTTCCGAAAGAGCAGGTGTTGATCGTCCTGTTCCATGAGTTCGTGAAGAATCCAAAGCAGGTCTATGAAAATATCCTGTCGTTTTTAGGCGTGCCGTCCGATCACCGGCAGGATTTTCCTGCCGTAAATTCCAATTATGAACACAGATCGAAGTTGTTAGGAAGGCTGCTGCATCCGCCTCAGATTGTGTATCAGGCGTACATGAAATTGCTCTCCCTCTTTGGCATTCGGTCTATGAGATTTGTCAGCCAGATATATGCCAAGGTCGAAGCGTTCAACGCCCGCCGAGTTTCCAGGGCTTCGATCGACCCGGCGTTGTATGCCAGACTCCAAACGTACTTTCGAGATGATATTCGCAAGTTATCTGAATTAATTAACCGGGATCTCTCCGCATGGATTGTCAGTTAGCCGTTATTTATCTCCCATACTTTATGATTCCGTCTGATGGAACAAACGCGTGACAGACCAGCCTGAACGTAAACTCCCTGCCTGGTGGAACGTACCTGCGAAAGACCTGTTTAAGATCGTTCTCGCCCTGGCGCTGATCGTCTTTGTGGTCTCAAAGACGAATCTGCAAAACCTGATCCTTCTGAAGGATAGTCTTTCCTGGCAATGGCTGTGGGTCAGCCTGATGCTTTACTGCCTCGTCACACTCGCAAAAGGAGTGCAGTATTGGGCACTGCTCGGTGTTCAAGTGTCATTTCGGGAAACTCTGAAGATCGTGATCATTCAGAATGCCATGACAAACTTTGTAACAAACACGGCGGGGATTGCCTCCTACATGACGTTGTTTAAGCTCGAACAGAATGTCAATCTGAGGCGTTCAGGATTGGTATTTATTCTAACCAAGGCAGGCGACATGCTGGCGATGGTTTTTTTCCTTGCGCTTTCCTCCCTGCAGGTGTGGGCTCGCATCCCATTGCTTCAGGAGATGGTAATCATTTTACTGCTCACTGCAGGCGCTGGGCTTTTAATCTTCTGGGCGGCTGTATTCATGCGCCAGAGATTTGTTATACAATTCAGGAAACTATTGCATTCGCTCCGTCTGAACCCGCTCGGCGTCGTGCAACGTGTCCTGGACATGCTCGATGCTATCGTTGCGCAGGAACACAAAACAATCGTTTCTGCCCTCTTGAAGGGAACCGCGCTGTCCTTTCTCTATATGACCCTGACGATGGCGTACTCCTACTCACGATTTCAGATTTTCCCTGTCCCGGCGGATTTGTGGGTGATACTTTTTATCACCTCGATTATGCAGTTTATTTCCATAATCCCGATCCAGATTTTTGGCGGGCTCGGCGTGTCGGAGCTGACGCTGGTTTACCTGTTCTCTCTGTTTGGAGTCACCCAGGTGGATATCCCGGCAATTGTGGTAGCCTTACGCGCCCTGTTTTATCTTTTCAATCTTGCCGTCCTGGTTTATCTGCCGGTCGATGCACTACTGAACAAAATGAAATACCGGGAGAGTAAATCGTTGAGCTAGATTCATTGAAGGATATGATTATTTTGGCGCGAATTAAGGTGAATAGAATTCCGCGTTGGATCATCGAGTGAGACATCAAAATCGGAAGCGAAAGGATGAGTATGAATCAAAAACACACTGTCATCGTCACGGGCGGGAATGGTTTTATCGGAACGAATCTAGTGCAATTACTGCTTGAGAGCAGACAGTACCACGTTATCAACCTGGATGCCCTGACGTATGCAGCGAACCCACTTTCTCTGGAAGATCTGGAAGGTCATCCGGATTATGAATTTGTTAAGGGAAGTATTACAGATCGTCAGTTGATCGATTCTTTGTTTGAGAAGCACAAACCGATGGGCGTTCTTAACCTTGCGGCAGAGTCACATGTGGATCGCTCCATCCTGAGCGCCGACGATTTTGTCCAAACCAATGTGGTTGGCACCTACACCATGCTGGAAGCCGCCCGGATGTATTGGAACACCCTGCCCGACGAGCTGAAACAGCAATTCCGCTTCCTGCACGTTTCCACAGATGAGGTCTTTGGTTCGTTAGGGGAAGATGGATTTTTTACAGAAGAAACACCTTATAAACCTCAGAATCCATATTCCGCCTCGAAGGCTGCCAGCGATCATTTTGTGCGCGCCTTCCATCACACCTACGGATTTCCCACGATCATTACCAACTGTTCCAATAATTACGGTCCCTACCAGTTCCCGGAGAAAATGATCCCCCTGATGATTCTGAACGCGCTGTCGGGCAAGCCTTTGCCTGTGTATGGCGATGGGTCGAATGTGCGCGACTGGATCTATGTGGAAGATCACTGCAAGGCAGTAAAACTTGCCTTTGAAAAAGGCAAGCCAGGCGAAGTGTATGCAGTGGGCGCCAGCAATGAACAGAAGAATGTCAACCTGGTAAATCAAATCTGCAGTATTCTCGATAACATCGCCCCGCCGATCGAGGTTCCGCAGTTGCGGGATCGGGGGCTGAAAAGCTATGCGGAGCTGATTAACTTTGTCCAGGACCGTTTAGGACATGACCATCGTTACGCCATCGATGCCTCCAAAGTCCAGCGTGAGCTGGGCTGGAAGCCTGAAGTGGGGTTTGAGACCGGATTGCGGAAAACGGTCGAATGGTATTTGTCGAATCCGAAGTGGGTGGACCAGGCCAGCGGCGGCTCATATGGCGAATGGATCGAAAAGAATTATGCCTGGCGTACAAAAAAGGAGGCAGAATGAAAGGGATTATCCTGGCAGGCGGAAAAGGGACGCGACTGTATCCGCTGACCATCGCGACCAGCAAACAAATGCTGCCCGTCTACGACAAACCGATGGTGTATTATCCGCTTTCGATGCTGATGTTTGCAGGCATACGTGAGATCCTCATCATCAGCACGCCCGATGCATTACCCGGCTTCCGTCAGCTTTTGAAGGATGGCTCCCAATGGGGCTTAACATTCGAGTATGCCGAGCAGGCGGAACCGCGCGGTCTGGCGGATGCCTTTCTCGTAGGACGGGAGTTCATCGGAGACAGTTCGGTCTGTTTAATACTGGGTGACAATATCCTGTATGGAGGGGGCATCATTTCCTTGATGCAGAGTTGTGCATCGCTGGAGTCCGGCGCGATCATCTTTGGATATAAAGTCAACGATCCGCATCGTTACGGCGTTGTGGAGTTTGACTCAGATGGCAGGGTGTTAAGCCTTGAGGAAAAACCGGCGCACCCCAGGTCCAATTATGCTGTGCCGGGAATCTATTTTTACGATAACCAGGTGGTGAAGATCGCCGAGGCACTCGAGCCCTCGGCGCGCGGTGAGATCGAGATCACAGATCTCAACAGAGTGTATTTGGAGAAAAGTTCCTTGAAGGCAAGGATGCTTGGCAGAGGTGTCGCCTGGCTGGATGCAGGGACCCACGAGTCTTTATTACATGCCGCCTCGTTTATTCAGACAATCCAGGAGCGGCAGGGGCTGATGATCTCCTGCCTGGAAGAGATTGCATTCCAAATGGGCTATATCACCAGAGAGCAGTTGTGTGAATTAGGGAAAGCGCTTGCGGGAAATTCGTATGGGGAGTATGTAATGGGATTGGCAAATCAGGAGTAGCGATCTCAGATGCAAAGCAGGCAAACAATGAGATAACTTCGCTGCCGATTTATAAAACCGGCTTGCAGCGAGTTATGTTCGGTGTTGGTGGATTCCGTTGATATACTTGCCTGCACACACTCTATTTAAGCCAAAGAACAAGCGCAACATGGACAACAAAAACTACGGTATCCTGATGTCTCTGGGTTTAGCAGGGATTGGCATCGGGGTATGGTCTGAAATTTCATCCTTCTGGACGGTTGAACAAAACTGGGTCAGGCTGCTGTCATTGACGGGGAAGATGACGATCAGCCTGTATCTGATTGTTTTAATTCTAGGCGTATATGTTTTGCTGACAGGCGCTTGGCGTGCCGAAAGGTTAAACCGCTGGACGCGCCAATTTAAACTGCCAACTGCGATACGATGGCTGGTTGCCGTCGGTCTGCTTCTGGCCTTTACCTACTTCTATCTTTACTCTCTCTGGCAGACGATTCTCGCCCAGCCCTGGACTCAGCTTGTGTTTGCGATGGGATTTGCACAAATTCTCCGATGCACCATAGTGCCACAACGCGAGCAGCGCTTCGGCTGGAGTGAACTCGCCTTGACGATCGGACTCTTTCTGTACCCGCGTGTGGTTCACGAAACGCGCTCTCTCTTTACCGATGCGCTTGTTTACAGAGCAGTGACCGTTGCCGGGTTTGCGCTTCTCCTGGCACTCCTATTGGTCCTCTATTCCGCATATGGTGAAAAGCTGCGTATTGCCATCGTCGCCTGGCGTGAACGACTGGGTTATGCGCGGGTTGGTATCATCCTCCTGTTATGTCTGACACCTATCATTCATCGTTACCTGGTGGCTCCCGAAACCTACATTCTCTATGACGACATCCGCTTTCTGATTTTGATGATCGCGTTTTGGTTGATTGCTTTTCTAGGCAGCGCGAGATGGCCGGAGCTCGTCTCGCGGGAGGCGCTCGTGTTGAGTCTGGGAGTGCTTTTGTTCACCTCGTTCCTGGCGCGATCATCGCTCTCCATCATGGATTATCCCTTTTCGCTTTCCTGGTCCGAAGGGAATCGTTTCTATGATTACTCTCTGGTGTTCGGACAGTCGCTTTATAACTATCCGGGACACATAGTAAATCCTTATAGTTC
>JAICRQ010000195.1 GCA_025966435.1 Anaerolineales bacterium
GAACTCACCTCCTGATTCTCTCCCGAAAGGAGAGGGGAGTCTGCAGCCTGGTAGCGCTGCACGACCGTGGGTGTCGCGCTGCCCAGGATACAGACCGCGCCACTCAGGCGGGAATATCGTTGCGCCGCGGTCACAGCATGATAAAACGGCGGATCAGCTTGATAGTAGGAGGCGTCGTGGCATTCGTCGGCGACGATCAGACCGATATTCGGCAGGGGCGAGAACAACGCGCTGCGCGCTCCAATGATGACCTTCAGCAGACCTGCGCGGGCGCGCCGCCAGGTATCATACCGTTCCCCTTCGGACAGCTTCGAATGCACCAGCCCGACCTGTCCCGGAAAGCGACTCAAGAACCGATGCACCGTCTGGGGTGTCAGCGCGATTTCCGGGACGAGGACGATCGCCTGCTTCCCGCGCCGGATGACTTCCTCCGTCGCGCGCAAATAGATCTCCGTCTTGCCCGAACCTGTGACACCCTGGAGGAGAAACGGCTGAAAGGTGTCGCGCGACGAAATGGCACTCATAATTTCCTGTAACGCGGCATCTTGCTCGGGTGTAAGCTCTATCTCCTCTTTACTTGTAAACTTTTCAACCTGTATATCTGTCTTCTCCAACGGATCTCGAAAAATCTCGGTTTCGAACAACCGTATCAACCCGCGCTCTTCCAGTTCCTGAAGGTCGGCGAGGTTGCTTCCACTTTCGGCATAGATCCATGACACATTGACCGCGTCCTTCACTTGCATTAGGAATTGCATGGCTTTTTTTCGGCGGGTCTGCGTAGCTTCCGTTTTTCCCAGGTTGTCGACCTGGCTCTCAAGAATCTCTAGTGGGACAGCCAATTGCGCCGTCTTGATATATTTCGACCGCACGCGTGCCGGGGGCAGAACTGACTTTGATTCGAGCACGCCTTTCTTCACAAGCGTCGTCGCCACCCTGCGCCAGTCCACTTTGCGGAAGTGAGTGTCCAGCTGCCTGCCGCGTAACGCGCCGCGTTCCTCAATTAAGTTGACAATGCGTGAGGCGATACTCGACGATTCGATACTCGCTCTTTGTTGCTCGAGATTCGTTTTTCGAATATCGAACATCGTATCTGCTTCCTGGCTTAAGCCCACGGGCAAGAACAGACCGACGATGGATGCCAGGGATGAAAAGGTAGATTCTGCCATTGCTTCTGCCAGTGCGATTTGCGGCTGAGTCAGGACCGGTAATGCATCAACCAGCTCGAGTATCTCTTTCACGTCAGGGACCGATGGCTGGTCGATGAAACGAAACACCACACCTTGCACGGTCTGTTTCCCAAACGGCGCGATGACCAGATGCCCAATACTCACTTGCCCCACAAGAGAGGCAGGAATCGAATAATCAAAGATCCCTGAAACCGCGGGGATGTTAACGACAATTTGAACAAAGGTAGTCATTGAAATGATTGTATCGCAAGTCGCTCAAGCCACCGTCCCTGGCAGCGGATACAAATTAACGCCCGTACCACGCTATGCACGGCGCGTAGAACACAAGTGTATGCGTGGAAACAGGACAATCCCTTACTTCAGCGAGGTGATACTGTCGTATAATAAAAGTGTGCAAGGGAGGGGATCATCTAAGCTTTCACCGTTCCTCCACATCCTACAATTAGTGAAAGGATTTCCCATGAGTCTATTCGGTACAATTCTCGAAAAGCTTGGCCTGCGCAAGGATCAGGACGAGGACAAGCCTGCCTCCACCGGTACAACGGGTACGGCCGGCCGTATGCCCCGTAAGCCATCTGCAACAACGACGAATCCGAAAGCTACCACCTCAGGCAAGCCGACCGGAACCGCGCCGACGTCAAGCAAGGGCGTCAGCACCACGACCAGTGTCGCCGACAAACGACAACGGGAGGATGCGGCGGTTAAGCATGACCCCGCTGCCGCACCTGCCAGGCCAACTACTGCGGCACCCCGGGCGGTGTCTCAAGTGGATGTGATGAACATGCTGGAACAGAAAGCAACAGGAACGGGCTTGAACTGGAAACAATCCATCGCAGATCTGCTCTCTCTGCTGGATATCGAAAACAGCTATGATGCACGCGTGGAGCTCGCAAAAGAATTGAACGCGCCCCAGGAAGTGATGGGCGACTCCGCCCGGATGAACACCTGGCTCCATAAAGAGGTTTTGCGAAAGATCGCCGCAAATGGCGGGAACATCCCGCAGGAACTATTGGACTAACCAGAAGAGCTAAAACAGCGCAGACCGATGTCTGCGCTGTTTTGTATTTAAGTAAAACTGTCGTGAGTTAGTTGCTTTTCAAAATCACCGCCGCGCCGTACCCCACCACAGAAGCGTAATCTCCTGTCACGTTTCCCGATGTTGCATGGCGTAATACATTCACATTGTCTGCACCAAGCTCGCGGGCAGCCCACAAAACGGCTGTGAACGCGCCGAGTCCGCAGGCAAAACCCTTGCCCGCGCGCTCGACGTCGAATGCCTCCAGCGGGTCGAAATCTTCCATGGCTTTGAGCATGGCACGGTCATAGGCAAGCGCGGTTTGCTGGTTGTAAAAGTGTGAAAGGTCCGTGCTGGCGACCAGGATGGAATTCTTATCGCGCAGAACCTGCGCCAAAGCTTTCCCCAATCCCTGTGAGATGCGCGGCTCTCGGGCACGATCCATCACGGGCAATAACTTCCATTCCGAGGAAAGCGCCCTTTGCAGAAATGGCAATTCGATTTCGAGAGAATGCTCCGGGTCACGTGAAACGGGCGAAAGACCAAACCCCAGTTCCGATTTCAGAATTGTATCCAGTTCATGTACCGCATCTTTATCGACGGGAACGGTGCCCAACGGTGTCGCGTACGCGTCGTAAGCGGTTGTGAGCAGAGGCTCCACATATGGGTGGTGCATCGGCCCGACCAAAGCGACCAAATCGAAACTTCGCCCCCGGATCGCGGCGAAGGCATATCCCGCCACCGGACCGGAATACATGTGTCCCGCATGCGGTGCAATGACCCCGATCACCTCCCCATCCAACGCAGGCAATTGCGCGGCATCCAGATATCCATCCACATTGCGCGCCAGGATTTCAGGATCGTCGTCATACCAGCGACCGGCTAAGGGAGAAGGACGTACCTCGAAAGCCATCTTTTTATTCTAGCACTTTCAGGAGAGCAGGATGAAACCCGTCCAGACCGCGGCGAGGATCATCACTACCAGTGCAGAGGCGGCGAAGAAGAAACGCATGCGCACCGTGGACTGCGCGAGCCCCAGCAGAAAGAATGCGATGGCAAGAATACTCAACACAGCGATGTAGGAATCGGCTTTGTTATCCCATGTGTGATATTCATCGCTGGCTGCGTTCTGCCGGGCAACGAAGTCGTTGGCAGCCTTGCTCAGATCAGCAAGGTAGGCATCTGAATCAGGCAAGCCACCCGGTTCCGATGGCGCATAACGTGGATCTGTATAAAAAACCGATAGGGCGCTGCCCGTGTCCGAACGTGCCTGGGCGACCTCTGATTGACTGACCAGTGCTGTCGCACTCTCGTTCTCTCCGTCATCCTCAAGCTCGAGCGCGGTCAACTGCATCACGAGGGATTGCTGCGCCTCTCTGGTCGTTGTCGCCAGCAACTTCAGGTCATAGGCGCTTTGATGACCGAAACGGATCACCTCATTGGAGGCGAGCAAGGCGTAATATTGCGAATCCCGGTTTGCCTGATCGGCGCGAATGTTGGCATCGACCTGCAAGCCGGAAAGAATCGCAGCAAAGATAGTATTCAAAAGTGTCAAAGCAACGACAAAGACGCGGAATCGATCCGTGTTCTGAGCTGGTTCGTTCACAGCACACCTCCCCGTCCCCAAATTGCAGCGATTTCAACGATAAGGATAAAAAGCAAACTTGCCCCAAAGATTCCAACGCCGAGCGCGAGATTTGTGGCTCGCCCGCGCTCTGAAAGGATCTCTGCCAGACCCAGCCAAAACAGGCTAATCGCCAGCAGCACCGTGCCGATCGTCAGCCAGCGCTGCTCGGAGGCGTACCGGTCTGCCAGTTCAAAAGAGGCAGCCGGGTCAATGGCCAATGAATCAGGATCTTCCGCTTCCAGATCTGCCAGGCGCTTTTCGAGGTCATAGGTCCCATCTGACCTCAGGTATTTTTCCTGTGTCCCCAGGGGCTCAGAAAGCAGCTGCAGGCTCGGCAAAAGGTATTGACGCATATTCTTTGCCGCTGCCTGAAGAGCCTCGTCTTCACTTGCTTCCATAGCATCTGCTGCTGCGCTTTCCATAGCAAAGGTAGCTGTATATCCTGCCTCTTCGTACAGCCTGCGCCAGCTCTGGTTTTGCGCCGCGCCTTTCTTAACGGCGTCGATCAAACCCTGGCGGTTTGCCTGCGCGGCGCTCGAGCCGACGATGTTGGTACGCCACGCGGCAAGCGCTGTTGTGAGGGAAACTAAAGCGATCAATACAGCAATGACCACGTCCATACGTGCGGGGTCTAGTGGTTTTCTCTCTCTCATGAGTTGTCTCCTTCAAGAGTTATCGATTGCTATTCAGGCTGGTATTGAATTGTAGCTGAAAATTGCTCGAGAGGCTCAGTGACCGCGTTGGAATTCAGACGATAATACAACCTGTGTGGCGCGAAAGGCAAGCTGCGGAAGGTTCTCTCGCTCGAACCATTCCACGGCATCCGCGTCATCGTCTGGCTTCAGTTCGCCATCCACGACTTCCGCCTGGTAAACGATAATAAAATCTGCGCCGCGAGGATGTTCCTTGCCGGAGATAATATCCAGCAGCCGTGTCACGCGAACGTTCAAACCGGTCTCTTCGAGACATTCGCGCACAGCAGCCTCTGCAGGATCTTCTCCCCCGTTGATGAATCCCGCCGGTAAAGTCCAAAATCCCCGAAATGGTTCCCCCGCGCGCCGCACCAACAACACGCGGCCATCCTGCTCGATCAGCACGGCAGCCGCGACCTTTGGGTCTATAAAGTGAATCCACTCACACTGCGGACAAACCGCCCGCACTCTGCCGTAAAGCTCTTTATGACTCACAGACATTCCACAGCGCGGGCAATACTGGTATTCTGTGTTTGACATCCAGGCAATTATGACACTTAACTAAAAAAGGTGACAGTCAATTATAAATTGACTGTCACCTTTGACCTACACAATTACTTGCGCCGCCAGCGGCTGGCTGCTGCCTGGCGCATCATCACCATGGCAAGCGCCCCAAGCAAGGCAATTGCCGCGAGCACGATCTGCCACACAGGTGGGACAGGCGGCTCCGGCGGGGTCTGCGCTGTCGTTTCTGCCGGCAGGTCCGCTGAATTCGTCACGCCTTGTTTCTCCGAGGGAGTTTCAACTTCGCGGGCGCTGTCTGCGGCGGGGGCAACGGTTTCCGTCGGTGCAGGTTGCATCAAAATAGATGGCTCTTCGGTTACGGGCGCTTCCGTCGCGGCGAACTCAGGCACTGCTGGAGCTTCCGAAGCAGAAAAGACCTCTGGAGCCCCATCCCCACTCCCACCCATGCCAAACGCGGGGGTCTGAGCGATCTGCGGCACTACGAAGTTCAACCCGAGGGTAAAAAAGAGCATCAGGCTGGCAAGAGCCGTTACAAACCGGAAGGCTGGGTACGAACGCGGCAGCGGAGGGTTCTTCCCCACCATCTTTGGGGTGAGGGTAAAGTTGCGCGGCGCCTTACGCATCGGCAGTTGACGGAGCAGGCCGCGAGCGGAGCGCAGATCGTCCAAAACGGCACGCAGAGCCGGGTCTGAAGCGAGGCGCTTCTCCAGGCGCGTCGAATCAGACGGTTTCAGCTGTCCGTCTAAATACGAAGAAAGGAGTTCGAGGTCACGTTGATTCATTACACATTACTTCCTTCTTCCAGACGAAAAGAAGTGGGTAAAAGTTCCGAAAAGCCCTGTAAACACTCACGGAGCCTTAATCTGGCACGCGCCAGGCGGCTCTTGATCGTTCCCACAGGCACGCGCACAGCAATCGCAACCTCGCTATAGTCCATCCCCTGAATGTCTGCCATGACCACAACCGATTTGAATTCCAGGGGAAGGTTGTTGAGACAGTGCTGGAGGGCATGCTCAAGCTCGTCTGCTTCGGCTTTTTGATCGGGCGTCATGCCCGGGTCCGCCAGCCAGCGCGGGGAATCCATCTCCTCGCCGTCGTCGGTATCCGGCTCGAGCGGTGTGGTCGGGCGGCGTTTCTGGCGGCGCAGTTCGTCGTAACAGGCATTCGTCACCGTGCGCATCAGCCAGGCTTTGAACGACCCGCCCCGGAAGGAGGAGATGCTTTTGAACGCTGAAATGAACGCTTCCTGAGTGGCATCGGCGGCTTGGTCTTCATCTCCGAGAATGCGGAGCGCCGTATTGTAAATACTGTCCTGGTAGTGCAGGATCAGCGTATTGAAAGCGTCGAGGTTGCCTGCCTGCGCGTCATGAATGAGGGCTTGTTCGTCCATTGGGAAGGATTTTATCACTATGCCTAAAGTTACAAATGAAAACGGTTCAGGATGCCCCGCGGTTCCACAGAAAATATAAGCCTCTCCAGATGAGCATCCCCAACGCAGACGTTCCAGCAAGGATCGCAGCAAAAATAGGGAGAATAGGGGCGTTGAGAATAAATCCGCGCAGAACCGCAGCGAGCGGCAC
>JAICRQ010000261.1 GCA_025966435.1 Anaerolineales bacterium
GCCCAGCTTACGGCAAGCAGCGCCAGCGGGATGGCGATCATGTGGGCATGCAGGTCGCTGTAAATGAATGTGAATAGCGGGAACTCGGTGATCTCATTGCCGCCCAGAGGAGGGATAACACGGCTCGGGTTCCAGTACCAGTCTCCGGGTCCTATCGGAAGCCCTGCACCTTTGAGAGTCATGATAAAGCCCTGCAGCGCCCAGGACCAGCGCTGGAAGATTGGAATCGTTGGTTCCCAACTGAAGGCGCCCTGCGCGCCCAACTCCTGCAGCTTGTGATAAACCGTTTGGATCGTACCGAGGTTACCAAGTAAAAGAGTAAGAGCGGATGCCGCAAGACCAGCAATGAGTCCAAGGTCAAAGACCGATTGTCGATTCTCATCGACCTTTGTCTTTTGGCTTTCGACCAGATTCCAACCGAGAGAGAAGGCGCAAACGCCGACGATCGCGAACAACGTTGGCAGGAGGAAGTTATAAGCGATCGAAGGGACGATCCCGAGTAGCTTGACGGGGGTCCCCACCAGCACAAACCCATAGTAGTAATAATTGATGTAACCGCCTGCAAACCATGGATCGTACGGTGGAAAGACTGTGCTTTTGAGGACCGCGTTGAAGTAGGAGAAATCCATCGGGCGCTCGCCGCCCTTGGCGGGATGCCACAATTCGGGGTTGCCCAGGCGGATGATCAAATCCATGGCGAAGAAGGCGAGGAAAAGACCTTCGATCATCAGGAAGTATCTGCGGCGGGTCTGCCATTCCTGGCGTAATTCGTTGCGTTGGTAATACGCGAGCAGCCCGCCTGCAAGAACGATCAAAACAAAGACGATGGCAATTGTGAGCCGCGTGTAGGGAATGCCGACCGATCCTCCTGCCCAGGCAAGATAACCAAACAGGACCAGCCCCAGCGCGCGGCTGAGCGGATATCCTTTATCTGCCAGCCCGGGCATTGCCAGTCGCGTAATTGGATAGACAGCCACACCAAGCAGGAAGATGAAAAGATACCAAATGACCAACCCCACCCAGGGATAACGGTTCTGAATCCAATCGTAGTCGAACAATTCAGACCATGTGCCGCCGGTCCGCTGCCGACTTAACTGCTCGGCAGGCAACAGTAATATGGAAAACTCGTCGAACTGGCGCGGGGTAAGGTGAATGACTTTTGTCAGATCCACACTGCCGAGAATCGACTGCACCCTGGCAGTGTCAAAGCTCTCGTTCTTTTTGAAGATCATCACTTTCGGATGATCGTAAAACGTGAATGCCTCTTCCGCCGCCTGATCGTTGATCACAATCGAACCGAGCTTTGGATACGTTTCGAACACGGCAACCAGGTCGAACCCGAGCTGCCCTTCGAAATCGCCCGGTTGAGCGGCATGATAGCACCAGATGATTTCCTTGTCGTCCGGGCAGCCAAGGAGCTCGCGATAATACAACGTAGTGAGCGGATAGCGCTCGGGCAGGCGCGTGATCTGCCCGTACTGATGATTGGTGGGAATCAGGATATAGTCTGTGTCGTTGAGGATCGATATGAATCGATTGAGTTTCTCCTCGTTATCGTCCCAGTAGACTTGCAGATTCAAATCGCCGCGGTAGATGCCGCCGAACGCATCGTAACTGTCGACGCGTAACGGGAGCGGATAATCGTAATCGGTTTCGTTGGCAACCGTGGCACCTGAAAGAGACAGCATCCCCGTATCGACTTCAAGACGAAGATGGTACTGCGCACCCTCCTTCACTTCGACAGGCTGATCTAAGGTTAACGTGTAGGAATCACCACGCGGATCATCCAAGGAAACAAACTTCTGTGTGATGGAAGCCTGAGCAACATCCTGTTCCGGCGCTGCGTTCGGTTCCTCTGAAATAAACAAACGTAGCGTCTGGGTTTCTGCCGGTGTCTCTGCAGCAGGATTTGAAACATGTTCCAATACCACTTCGTCCAGTATTCCATCTACCTGTGGAACAAACGGCACTAGGTATGGGCTATCGCCGCTTACATCACATGGCGCTGAGGCATCAACTGACTGTTCGACCACCTGGTCCGCAGCCTGGATAAAAATGTGTATGACACCGCAGACGTTTGTTCTGGCTTCCGCAGCCGTGATTTCAAACTGAAGATAATACGTTTGATTTGCTACCAGTGTGGGTGCTATATCAAAGTTCGCCACCTGACGTAAACCGGTGGATGTGTATTCTGGCGGCACTGTCGTAAATGTCAGTGCAAGTGGATCCGGATCCGTTAAGTTTTGCCAGACTGTCAGATATAACTGCTCAGATTCCTGCCTGGGGAAGGATGTTACATGCGCAAGCAGAATTTCCTTTAGTAGACCATCCTCCTGGGCAATAAATGACGCCTGATAGGGCGCGTCTGGTTGGATATTAACGCCGTTCGGGAAGGGCAATGGTTGGTTGTAGATCCCATTCTCGTTCGTTGCGATCTGCACATTGATCGGCCCCGGGATGTTTTGGAAAATCCAGCGCGAGGCAGCAATGCGCGGCTCGTCTCGAATGTATATACTGTGGAAAGCAAATGCCCAGATCGCGGTCAGCACGAGAACAGCGACTCCGAGGAGGCTTGCTAAAGCGGTTCGAAGGCTGGAACGTTTAAGAGTTCCAACGTTGAAACCCGCCAGCTCGAAGACGAACCACGCTGCCATCATTGCCAGCAGCGGATAGACCGGCAGTTGGTAGCGCATCGTCGGGTTGAACTGCAGCGACTGCCAGAGGAAATAGAAGGCAGTCCAGCCCCACAAGAGCGCGTGCCGCCACTCGCCTTTGAGGATGCGCCAGCCCATGTAGAGAAACCCTGCCCAGGCGAGAATACCCAGCGGCAAACCTAATCCCCAGACGGTCAGGTTCGTAAAGGAAAACAGATGCGAACGCCGCGCCCATTGCAGATTCCAGGGCAGATCGGCGTCACCTTCCGCCTGGACACGCTGTTCGCGGATGTTCGCCACCCACTGCGGATTAAGCCCAATCCCATCGAAGGCATACGGCTGAAAGATGCGGAAGGAAAGAAGTGTGGCTATTCCGCCTGCAATGAGACAGATCGTCACCAGAGTCCAGTAGTCCGTGTTGAGTTTCCAGTGATCAGAAAGAGAAAATTTGTTTTCCTTGTTATGAACAAAATAACGAAGGATCAATGCAACCGGCAGGACAATCGCCAGCGGTGCGATGTTGATTTTGGACGCCATCGCCATGCCAAGGGCGAAACCAAAACCAATACTGAGGAGGAACAGGGGGTGAGTAAGTACAGTTCGGGGGTTCTTTAAGTAGTTTTGTGGAACGGCTGGCGGACTCTCCGAAACGTCGTATAGCTCGTCTTCTTCTATTAGCTGTTCTCTTCTATCTAGTCTCTGATCTCTATGGGTCAAAATTGCCACCGCAAACCACAGCGCGAAAAACGCGAAGGCGTTGGCGAACAAGTCCACCGTAAAGAAATGTGACTGCTGAATCTGCATCACTGTCAAGGCAGAGAATAGCGAAGCCAAAAGCCCGACGCGGCGTCCATACAAACGTGAAACGAGAAGGTAAAGAAAGAAAATGGCGAAGAGATCTGCAAACCCCGAAAACTGCCGGCCGAACAGCCGTAGGTTTGTCTGGTCAGTGGCATCTGCCGCAAGGCGGATGAGCGTCATCGGCAGGTTTCCGTATACATAAAATGTGAAACCGCGATTGTAGGGATTAAGCGGTGAGGTCGCAGTATTGAAATAATCCGCAATACCGATCCAGCGCCGTTGCCCCGACGGGCAGGCATCCACCGAGATACCAGGGTCGGCGCATTTTTGCGTGCGCAAGCTTTCCAGCACGCTGCTGAAGTGGTTTTCATCGGGATGCTGCCCGCCGCCTTCACCCCAGTTCGCGCCTGTCAGACGCAAATAGCCGGCCAGCACGAACACTAGCAGAAAAAGAAGGTCATATATCCAGGGATGTTTTTCGCGATGATTCATAGCTTGATAAATGCTCTTTCAATCCAGGGCAGGGACTATGCTCGTCAGAAAGAAAATTATAATGAGTTTGTGATTACTCACTCGGCACAGAATAAATCCAAAAATCATGACCCGGCACATCCGAGTCAAATAAACGTACATGTCCGTTCGGGTAGAGCGACCCCAGGATATCCAAAGTTTCCTGATCGTTCCCTTCAGGCTGCTCCAGGTCCGCTTTTACCATAAACAGCTTTGGTCCGGAGAAATCTACCGTGCTAGAAAGATTTTCGCGCCACATTGCCATATCCCGATTCGGAATCCCTGCCCAGACGGCGGGCAGACGTGTATCGACCCAGTGTTCGAAGGGCACAATCCAGACGGTCTCCGCCGTACCGTAAATCTGTTCGAACTCCTGGATCACTTTGCCCATGTCGGAGCTATTCCAGGAACCGTTGCGGAATGAAGTGTAATACTGATTGAAGACCAGGTCGTAGTTTTGAAATGCAGAAGCAAGGAATAAAATACCAGCAAGGACCCATGTCATAAGGCTGCGAATCCCGCCGCGCCCGAAGCTGGTGAGGAGTCCATCGAGCGCCATCGCTGCGAGAATAAAGGCGGGGATATAGGCGGCCCCGGCGCGATTCAATGCCGGGTTCTCTCCCGGGAATGCCAGCGAAAGGATGGATGGCATCAACAACAACGGAATGGACACAAGCAGGAACAGGTCCAGCCAGTGCCGGTGGCGAATGTAGCGCACAAGCACAAGGACAACCCCGATCAGGAATAACGCTGCAGTGACAATATCCAGCGCCGGGCGATGCGTAACAGAATGAACCCAGATCTCCCCATCATCGTAATTGAACATCCCAAGAGCATTCCATAGATTGGAGAAAAAGATCTGGTAGGCAGGTCCGGGCAACGGTTGTTCGACGCTGCCGAGACGTGTAAACGCCCGAAAGCCGAATACGGCCGGGTCATCCACCCAGTAACGCAGGAGCGGCAGAAAGACAAACGCCGACACCAGCGCCAGCATCACCAGCCAAATCGGAAGTTCCCTCGGCACGCCCTCGGACCGCCGTTGGTGCAGCCAGTACAACACGAACGCGGCAACGACCACGAAAGGCATAATCCGCATTGGGCTGTAGCCATGCAAGCCAATGCCCAGGAACAAGCCTGCAAGCAAAAAATCATTGCGGTTGCGCGTCCGTAAGCCGCGTAAGAGGAAGAAAAGCACCGGCGCCGCGAATAGAGGATAGAGTGGAAAGCGCAACCCTACCCGGCTGATAACATTGGGCCAATATCCGATCGCGGCAAAGAGGAGCGCAAAAAGCCCCACGCGCGCTCCCCCGATCTCTTTCCCGAGCAGGTAGATAAACGGCAGAGTCAAAAAGCCTAGAATGGCAGTGCCAAGCTTGAGGCTGATGAATGAAAGCCCCGTGCCAAACATCTTGGCGACGAGAAGCGTCCAGTACATCTGGAACGACTCGCGGCCCGTGTTTCGAGTAAAGAAGACCTTCGTCTGTCCCTGCGACACATCGTACACGTCGAGAATCTTTTCTGCATGATCGCTGAAAGGTTCCGGGGGCAC
>JAICRQ010000604.1 GCA_025966435.1 Anaerolineales bacterium
AGCGCGAAGAAACCGCCATGACATCTCTTAGCGACCGGACTCCTGCTGCCGGACCCTCAGGATGTTTGAAAATAGCCGTCGCCGCAACGAAGGCAGTGGCACCAGCTTCTTTCATTTGCGGCAATGTTTTTGTATCGATGCCGCCATCCACTTCCAGCCATGCCGAGGATCTCAACGCGTTCAGTTTCTTGTGGATTTCGGACACTTTTGAAACCGTTTCTGGTATGAAATGCTGTCCTGAATAGCCAGGATGGACGCTCATGACGAGGATCAAGTCTGCTTCCGCCAAAGCAGGTTGGATCTTGCCAACGGGCGTTTCCGGGTTCAATACCGCGCCGGCGGTGCATCCCAATGACTTGATCTGCCGCAATGTCGCTACGATGTCCGGGCACGTTTCTACATGGACGGTGAGCCCGCTTGCGCCAGCTTTTGCAAAGGCTTCAAGGTAGCGCTCGGGCTTTTCGATCATCAAATGGACATCCAGAGGCAAGTTGGTAATTCGCCGGCATGTCTCGACGATAAACGGTCCCATCGTAATGTTCGGCACGAAATGACCGTCCATCACATCTACATGAATCCAATCCGCGCCTGCGGCTTCCACCGTGGAAATTTCCTCGGCAAGACGCGCGAAATCCGCGGAAAGAATCGAGGGGGCAAGGATATATTTATTCATCAACGGGGATTATAGAGAAAGAAGATATAGATCCAAAACGGGACGAGCCCGCCCACGGCAATCAGAGCCAAAAGACCCAGCGCCACAGCTCCCCAGTCAATATCTGGCGTTGAGTAGTCTGAGACAGGGAACGTCGTCTCAGGCGTGTAGGTGACCGGATGTGGCTGCATCTGTACTGGAGTCTGCGCAGGGCTCGGTTGTGTTTCCGGTCGCTGGTAAGTGGTGGCGGCTTCGGGAGTCAGATTCAAGGATGGCGGAGGCGGCACATCGCGCTGCGTCCCGAAGCGGAGCAGGACACGCCCCAGCTGGTCCGCCGTACGATAGCGCGCCGCGGGTTCCTTGGATAAAACCTTCAACACGATCTGCTCCAGAGCGGGCGGCAGATCGGGCACATACTCACTCGGCGGAATGGGCGCGGACTCCAGGTGCATCCGAGCCAGTTCCTCGCTGGTCGGCGCCGTGAAGGGAAGCGCACCCGTCAGCACTTCGTAAAGGACAATGCCTAAAGAATAAACGTCTGATGCGGGCGAAGGGGCCTCGCCGGTTGCCTGCTCCGGAGAGAAATACTGCGGCGACCCCCAGACCACGTCCGCGCGCTCATCGGGCATAATCGTGGAAAGCGCACGCGCGATCCCGAAGTCCGTGACCTTGAGGCGGCCATCTGGCGTGACGATCATGTTATGCGGCTTGATATCGCAGTGGACGAGCCCGGCGCGGTGAGCATAGCCGATTCCCGCGCATGCCTGCACCATCAACGGAATCGCTTCCTCCACAGAATATCGCCCGCGCTGGCGAAGAAGGGTTTTCAAATCCTTGCCGGGGATGTGCTCCATTACAAGGAAGAGCAGACCTTGATCGAGTCCAAAGTCATGGACCGTGACGATGTTGGGATGCGAAAGGTTTGCCGCAGCGCGCGCCTCCTGGCGGAAGCGCTGTTGAAACGCATTATCGTTGGAATAATTCTCGTGCAAGACCTTGATCGCCACCGATCGCTCCAGCATTAAATCCCGCGCCCGGAACACATCCGACATGCCGCCGGAACCGAGCCGTTCGAGTAGTTGGTAACGATTGTTAAGTAAGGTCCCTTCGTTCATTGTTAAAAGATTATACCCTCTCCCCAGCCCTCCCCCAAATTCAAACGGCAATTTTCTTAGGCTTCCTTCTTACTCCTTTTGAGTTTGGGGAGAGTGCCGAAGGCGGGTGGGGGTCGGGTTATAATCCTCCCATGCGAACTGCCGTGATCATCTACAACCCTACAGCAGGGCGCTTTTCTGTCAAGCCATTTATCAAGTCGGCTG
>JAICRQ010000180.1 GCA_025966435.1 Anaerolineales bacterium
AGGCGTATTCGGTGCCGATCACCCCTCCGCCGACCACGACCATCGTTTTCGGGATGTGCTTCATTTCAAGAATCGTATCGGAGTCGAAGATCAACTTCCCATCGAAGGGTATCTCCGGTGGATGATGCGGCGAAGAACCGGTAGCAATCAAAATGAACTTACCGGAGATTTCCTGCTCACTTTTGGAAGACTTGATCAAGACTGTATGCTTGTCCTTGAGCGACCCTTCCCCATGAATGAGCGAAATATCATGCTCATCAATGTGTTCCGCGATCATCTTCCGTTCTTTTCTCACAACGGTCCGTTCGCGGTACATGAAGTCTTTGATTGTTAAGTTCTCTTTGAGAGAATAGTCGATTCCGTATAAGCCGCGCTGCCGCAGCCCGGAGAAATATAAGGCGGATTCACGCAGCGTCTTTGAGGGCACAGTGCCGGTATTGATCCCCGCCCCACCCAGGTACGACTCGCGCTCGATGAGCGCAACTCGCTTGCCATATTGCGCCGCTTTAGCTGCACCCTTTTCCCCCGCGGGTCCCCCACCAATAACGATGAGATCATAGGTTTCGGTCAAATATTTTACCCAAACACTCTACGAAATAAATCAGATTCCAACACATGATTCGGGTCACAGCGTTTCTTCAGCTCCTTGAACTTCCGAATAGTCTCATCACCCAGAAAGGCACGTGCGGACTCAGCGGAGGTTTCGCTGTTCTTGGCAAAGTAAAAACGACCGCCTGCACTAAGAACAATATCATCGAACTCCTTCAACATTTTGCTTAACGCAGAACGATTCCGGTCTGTCACTTTGAAATCCATCGCCAGCGAAAAGCCATCGATCCCGTGGGTGAGCAGGAATTTATCGGGGCGGTGCCGCTTGGTGACTCCCAAATAGGATGGTAGACTGCGGCGTTGTGACAATCCGATCATTTCACGCCACGCTTCTTCGGCAGTTCCTTTCGGCAAAAATGACTGGTACTGGATCAAGCCACCGCGCCCATAAGCAAGTTCCCAGTTAGGAACGTAATCGAGCAGGAAATGGAACGCGGCATGGGACTGCCGGAAGGTATGCTTCGGCAAGGATGCAATATACTTCGCGGTATTAACTCCCCAGACTCCCAGATTGTTCGTGAACGGTGACATAAAGTAATGGAGTGCCGATTTCGGAAACACGCCGAAAATACGTGTGGGAAGACTCTGGTTTTCCAGGCGCATCGTCTCCCGGGCATTTGAGTCCTTGCCTTCCTTCAGGTGGTTTGCAGCGTGGATCTGACCGCGACCGATATTTTTTCCACTTGCAATTGTATCGAGCCAGCCAACAATGTAATCGCGGTTGGGGGCATGTTCGAGCAGGTCGCCTAGATGTTGGTGGAGGTTCGGCACTGCCCACGCATCGACCGACATCAACCCGGAATAGATGCGTTTCATCTGCATGGTGATCGAAGTAAAAATACCGAGCATCCCCAGGCCGCTGATCATCGCATAGAACAAATCTGCATTGATTGTTGGCGTACACGTGATCGATTCGCCTGTCGGCAGGATCGCGCTGAACTCCAGTACATGTTCCCCAATAGGTCCCTTCTGGTAATTATTTTTGCCATGGATGTTCGCCGCGAGACAGCCGCCCAACGTTGTCTTCATCGTGCCTGAGACGACTGGCGGCCACCAGCCATCGGGCTCGACGCACTTCCATAATTGCTCGAGCGTGACACCGGGCTCGCATCGCACCACGCCCGAGGCGGGGTCCCATTCGAGGATCCGGTTCATCCCGGAGAGGTCCAGCGTGATGCCGCCCCCGTTCAGCGACGCGTCGTTATAGCTCCTCCCGGCGCCGCGCGCGGTGACCGTGAGCCCCAACTCCTGCGCCAGACGGAAGACTTCACAAATCTCCTCGATGCGGGTCAGGCGAAAGCGATAGGAGGGCGCGCGCAGCGAATGCCCAAAGTTTTCGAGTTGTGTGAAGTTGTTCAATAGGAGAGGCATGATTGCAATTTATGTGGCGGTCATCTTAAAGTGATTTCACCTTTAGAAGGATAACCTTCTGAAGATGAAGGAAGGTGTGAACTGAATCGCCAGCATGATCCAGCGCCAGATGGAAGGCGTGTAGATCACCTGCTTTCGTTTCTTCATCGCCTTCCAGATATCTTCCACAGCCTTCTCGACCGGTATCGTGAACGGGGTGGCTCCCTGCGCGGCTTTAAGCATTTCGGTCTGCACAAACCCCGGCTTCACCGTCAGCACGTTCACGCCATACCGCGTCAGACGGTTGCGCAGCGCTTCGAGGTACGTTGCCAGCCCAGCCTTGGATGTGTTATAGCCAGGGTTGCCCACGCGTCCGCGGTCGCCCGCCACCGATCCAATCGCCACGATCTGCCCCGCTTTTGCAGACTGGAACATTTCAGCAATCGGGCTCAGCCATGCCATCGCACCGACCAAGTTGACCTCGATCATCCGGCGGTCGTTTTCAAAGTTATATTTGTCCATCCCCCCGGGGGGGTAGTTCACGCCGGCGACGAACACGACCAGATCCAGCCCGCCAAGGTCCGCGACGATCTGGCGCAGGAGCGGTGGCACGTTTTCGTACGCTGCCACATCGTGTGTGTAAGCTCGAGCACGGGACTCGCCTGCCGTTTGATTGATTTCATTGCAGAGCAACTCCAGCTTGTCTGCACGGCGCGCCAGCAAAGCCAGGGTATATCCCTCGCGGGCAAGCCGCCTTGCCAGCGACGCGCCGATCCCATCTGAGGCGCCAATGATGATCCCGCGTCGGCGGGGGTTGAGCGGTGTAGCGGCAGCAGGTCTGGGGTAATTTGACACATGATCCTCCGGAGATGAGCGGATGGATTCTAACATATCTGTCATCTCGAAGATCTGACGGGTATCGTATAATCTCATCAGCCCAAGGGCTGGAACGTGCATGCGATGACTAAACAATACAGGCTAGTTATAATCATGGAACCACCTACTGTAGGACAAAAGAGCCAATTGGATTTTTATCAATCCATGATTAAATGCGCCACTACTAAGCGAGAAGAATGGGCGATTTTCGATTAAAAATCCTGGCGGAAGCACGCAATATTCTGGAGCAAGAAGGGGGTTCACTGTCAGAAAAAGAAACCCTGATCAAGCTGCTTGACATTTTGACAACCTCCGTCGAAAAAGTTTTCCCCGAGGATAACCAGCGCATCCAAACAATTGCCCGTGAACTGATTGATCATGAGGCTCTGCTGGCCATCCTCAAACAACAGACCGACGAGCTGGATGCCCTCAAGGAACTGAGCATCCACCTGACCTCCAGCCTCGACCTGCCAGATGTGCTGGATGCCGTCGTTTCCGAAGCGGTGCGCCTGATCGACAACGCCCGGGATGTCAACATTTTTCTTTACAAGAACCACAAACTATCCTTCGGCGCCGCCCTGGATGCCGATGGGACGCGGAACAAACCCTGGTCAAAACCGCGCTCCAGCGGGCTGACGTACACGGTGGCACGCACCGGCGAAATGATTATCGTCCAGAACATGCAGGATCACCCTCTCTTTCAAAACGTCCCCGCCCACTGGATCGGCTCGATCATCGGTATCCCTCTCAAAGTGGGAAACACGGTTGTGGGCGTCATGAACCTTTCACGTCCCACCATCGGTGGATATTCGGCCTCCGAGTTGCGATTGTTGAGCCTGCTTTCCGATCAGGCAGCGGTCGCCATCTCAAATGCCAGTCTGCATCAAATGATCAGCAGGCAGGCTTACAGCGACCCGTTAACTGGTCTTCCAAACAGGCGTGCTTTGGATGAGAGACTCGAAGAGGAAGTAAGCGCAGCACGCCGGAATAATTATTCCTTCGCGGTCATCATGATGGACCTGGATGGATTTAAAGCTGTCAACGATACCTATGGCCACACGGTGGGCGATGATGTCCTGCGTCTCGTTTTCAGCGAAATGGGGCGCGGCGTCCGCACCACCGACTTCCTGGCGCGCTATGGCGGCGATGAGCTGACTCTGATCCTCAGCCAGACGGAGATGGCATCGGCGCAGGTCGTCTCTGAAAAGATCACAGAGGGGATGAAAAAAGTCAGGTACCGGCTTCCGGATGGCAAACGACTCAAACTGGGAATCTCCGGCGGGATTGCTCTTTATCCTGTCCACGCCCGCAGCGGACCCGACCTCCTGCGCGCGGCGGATGCAGCGCTGTATCACGCCAAGAAATATAAGCGGGGCACTTTCGAGACCGCGCACGGTCTCACCGGTCCGCTCGCAACGCACCGGATCGGACAGGGCTAAAGTATCTGATTGATTCAGTGGGGGTTATAATCAACGAAATTAATAGACCCTAAAGGTTCACGTCTGCAAGATCATCTTGAAGTTTTCATCCGCCTTTCAAAGATCGATTCCAATATGCAAGCAAAACCTTTAGGGTCTATCCTATGGAGAACTCATCATGCACCGCAAAGTCAAAATCATCCTGAACCCCATGGCAGATATGGGAAACGCCTGGCGCACCGCACGTGATCTTCGTTCGATCACCGAACAGCACGGCGGGGTAGACTGGAGCGGCACGGTGTATCCGGGTCATGCTATCGAGCTGGCGCAGCAGGCGGGAGAACAAGGATATGATATGGTGATTGCGATGGGAGGAGATGGAACAGTTCATGAAGTGATCAACGGACTGATGAAAATCTCAGAGGAAAAGCGGCCAGTTCTTGGAATTGTCCCCGTAGGTTCTGGTAATGATTTCGCTCATGGAATTAATGCTTCTACAAGACCACCGGAAGCGCTCACACGCGCTCTTCAGGGGGAAACTTCTACGGTAGATCTCTGCCTGATGACAGATGAGCATGGACGCATGGAATACTTCGACAACACGCTTGGCATTGGTTTTGGCGCGCTGGTTACCATTCGCTCGCACAAACTGCCGGTTCTGCGCGGCTTTCTCATGTACCTGACGTCCGTCATCCAGACCATCATTCTGGATCACAACCCGATCCACATGCGAATTGAAACGGACGAGGAAACATGGGAGCAAAAGGTCATCTATCTTGTGTTGTGCAACGGTCCGCGCGAGGGGGGAGGCTTCCTCATTGCTCCGGAGGCAAAAATCGACGATGGCATCCTCCATTACGCGATGATCACTGATGTCAGCCGGCTCATGATGCTCAGAATCGTACCCGAAGTCATGAAGGGCACTCATGGGCGCTTCAAACAGGTGCGCATGGGCACATGTAAGAAATTCTCTCTGACAGCCAATCGTCCACTTTTTATCCATGCAGATGGGGAGATTTTCTCCGGACCCGGGACCAATATTCACAAGGTTCACTTTGAAGTATTGCCAGCGGCACTGAAAGTAGTTAGAGGGTAATTACGAATTACCAATTACAATATCGTGTAATTTGTAACACCTGCCCTGTGTCAGGTGCAAGTGTTGTTAATTCCACATTATGCCCGACCTTTTCCATTCCCTCCTCAACCAGGATATCGGACATCTGCGCGTGATTGCAGAACTATGGGGGCTTGAGATTAAGTCCACCGAAGCCGACGCGGCGCGGGAGGAGTTGTCCGTTTCTCTGCTCGAACCAGACCTCTTCGCCGAAGTCACTGACTCGCTCTCCCCCGAAGCGGACGCTGCCATCACGGACCTCGTCAATGCAGGCGGGCGAATCCCCTGGCCCACCTTCACGCGCAGGTATGGAGAAATCCGCGATGCAGGCGCGGGGAAACGCGACCGTGAAAAGCTGTATCTGAATCCGGTATCTGCCACGGAAATTTTGTACTATCGCGGGCTTCTGGCGCGCGCCTTCTTCGACACAAAAAAAGGACCTCAGGAATTCGCCTACATTCCTGATGACTTGCTTTCCCTTTTAGACCGCGAGGAAGATGAAGCACAGCAAAGTGCAGAAGAAACGGAACGTGTTGAGCCATTAGGGCGTGCCGCCTCCCCCGGCGAAAAGGGACAGGAGATTCCCGCCAACGACCTGATCTTGGACGATGCGACCACATTACTGGCAGCCTTACGCCTGGGCATCGAACCACCGGAGACTCGAGTACCTGTGAATGTGTTGCAAGGCTTGTTGCAATCGGCGAACTTAATTAAAGGGACAGCTCCTCAGCCGGAACCTGTTAAGACATTTCTGGAAGCACCGCGACCGGAAGCACTGGCGATGCTCCAAAATACCTGGATCGAAAGTGAAACGTTCAATGAGCTTTGCCTGATGCCAACAATTATCTGCGAAGGTGAATGGCAAAACCAGCCACAGGAAACGAGAGAGTTTTTGCTAAATCTGTTGGATGCAATCCCCGAAGGCAAGTGGTGGAGCATCAATGCCTTGGTCCGGGATATCAAACAAAGATACGCGGACTTTCAGCGTCCTGCCGGAGATTACGACTCATGGTTCATCAAGCGTCTCTCGGATGGGGAGTATCTGCGCGGCTTCAGCTCCTGGGACCAGGTGGATGGCGCCCTCATCAAATATTTCATTACCAGTGTCCTCCACTGGCTCAGGCAGGTTGACCTGTGTGTTGCGGATGGCGCGACAGAGCCAACCTCATTCCGGATCGTGAGTTCGGAGGCTCAGCTCGCGGCGAAGGAAGATAAAAAAATCCATATTTCATCCCAGGGGTTAATTTCGATTCCACGGCTTGCGCCGCGGGTGGTGCGCTACCAAGTCTCGCGCTTCTGCGAGTGGGACTCGCCGAAAGATGATATATATCGGTATCGGATCTCGACCAACTCGCTGACCAAAGCCAGGGAGCAGGGGCTAAAAGTCGAGCATCTGCTTGGATTACTTTCCCGGCATTCCGACGCCGGGGTCCCACCTTCCCTCGTCAGAGCTCTTAAACGCTGGGAGGTAAACGGCACCGAGGCGAGGGTGCAGACTCAGGTCATTTTAAAGGTAAGCAAGCCTGAAGTTCTGGAGGAGATGCGTAAATCGCGAGCGTCAAAATTTCTGGGGGAAGTATTAAGCCCGACAACCGTCGTCATCAAAGGCGGAGCCATCCAAAAGGTGATGGAGGTACTGACGGA
>JAICRQ010000621.1 GCA_025966435.1 Anaerolineales bacterium
CCTTTTGCGTGAAAGACTGGGGCGTGGAAGATCAGTGGCTGGGTCATACGGAAGGGACGCGCGAATATACAAAACGCGTCATCAACGATCCCCACGATTGGGAAACTCTTCCGGTGCTCGATCCGACCGCGCCGCATCTCGCCGGACAATTGGAATGTCTCCGTTTCCTGCGCGCCGAACTCGGACCAGACACTTCCCTGCTCCAGACCGTCTTCAGTCCGCTGGCGCAGGCAAAAAACCTGGCAGGCAGCGAAATACTGGACGAGCATTTGCAGAAGCATCCTGAAGCGCTCATGAAGGGGCTCGCGACGATCGCCGAAACAACCCGTCGCTTTGTAGAAGCCTGTCACGATCTCGGCGTTGATGGAATCTTTTACGCGATCCAACATGCACAAGCAAGCTTGCTGACTTTCGAAGCTTATCAATCCTTTGGCCTGCCCTATGACCAGGACGCGCTGGCACCTTCACAGGCGTTATGGTGTAACCTGCTCCATCTGCATGGGCATGACGTTTACTTTTCTCTTGTCAATTCTCTGAATTTCCCCATTGTGAACTGGCATGATCGGGAATCTTTCCCTTCCTTGTCTAAAGCTCAGGAGCTTTTCGAGGGCGCCGTCTGCGGTGGGATCAGGCAGGATACGCTCGTTTATCGGGATACATCCGAAGTCCAGAACGAAGCAGCGGATGCTCTTCAACAAACCGGCGGAAAACGCTTTATCCTCGGAACCGGGTGCGTCGTCCCCGTAATCGCCTCGCATGGAAATATCTTAGCGGCAAGGAAGAGCGTCACATGAGCCTCAGAGTCATCGCGGGGAAAGCCAAAGGGCGCAAGCTGAAATCTGTCCCGGGCGATACCACGCGTCCGATCACGGACCGCGTCAAAGAGTCGCTGTTCAACATTATCGCAGGCGATGTCCTTGACTCGAGCTGGTGGGATGTGTTCGCCGGCACGGGCGCTGTGGGCATTGAAGCCTTAAGCCGCGGCGCAGCCTTTGTGCGCTTCTCCGATGCCAATCGCGCGCCGATCGAAACGATTCGAGCCAATGTGGAACATTGCGGTTTTAAGGCACAGGCAGAGATCCGCCGCGCAGATGCGTTTGCCTATCTCTCCTCGCCGCCGGATCGGACGTTCGAGTATATCTATATCGCGCCGCCGCAGTATCAGGAGATGTGGATTAAGGCATTGGAACTGGTGGATGATAACCCGGGGTGGCTGGCGGAGGATAGCTGGGTGATCGCGCAAATTGGTCCGAAGGAATATAAACCATTCACATTTGAGAACCTTGAAGAGTTTGAACAGCGCCGGTATGGAACCACGCTGCTTATCTTTTATGAACGGAAATGAGGACATCTTCAGCCATGCGAAGGTGAACTTAATTAGGAGTCCAGATGAAAACATGTCCCTACTGCGCAGAACAGATCCAGGATGAGGCTATCAAATGCCGGTATTGCGGCGAGTGGCTCGATGGTAATGCTCGTCCTTCCTCTGCTCCGGTCACAGGGTATGGATATGGCTACTATGGCTGGAACTACGAATACAAATCGGAAGCGGAATTTTTCGGTATCCCGTTAATTCATATTGCTCAGGGGGTCGATCCCAAAACGGGCGCGCCGCGTGTGGCAAGAGGGATCATCGCGATCGGCAATATTGCCG
>JAICRQ010000547.1 GCA_025966435.1 Anaerolineales bacterium
ACAACCGGAGATCTACAACGCGGAGCCTGTGCGCAACGAGATGTACCTTTCCCTAGGAAAATACGTAACGGAGTCGAGCGGGCATAACTCGGAATACAACCCGTGGTTTCGCAAACGCCCCGATCTGATCGAGAAATACTGCACGCACGGCACGAATTGGAATCCCGGTGAGTATGCGTACATCCTCAAGGAATACCAGCAAAATGAAGCCACTTGGCAGGAACAGGTGAAGGAACGCCTCGAGCGACCTCTCACCGAAGAGAATCTTGAGCGCGGGCATGAATACGCGGCATACATCATCAACGCCTTGCAGGGCGGCGATATATTCAAATTCAATGGCAACGTCCGGAATATGAACCTGATCACGAACCTGCCGGAGGGCGCGTGTGTGGAAGTGCCGGTCGTTGTGGATCGGGCTGGTTTCCATCCCATTCACGTGGGGGCGCTGCCGGCAGAGTGCGCCTTGCTAACACAGCTTTCCAGCGGCATCGAGGAGCTTGCCATCGAAGGATCTCTCGCAGGCGATCCCGTCGCGATTTATCGGGCGATCGCTTATGATCCATTGACATCTGCTGTGTTGTCTCTCGCCGAAATCCGCCAGATGACAAACGAACTCTTTGCCCAGCACAAAGACTATCTGCCGCAGTTTAAGAATTACATAGTATAAGCAGCTGAAATCCACCCCTATTGACAGGTAAAATTATGGAACTTCAATACAACGAAGTGGAAGACAACATCCGGTTGATCAAGTTGATCGGCAGATTGGATATTGGTGGCGTAGACGCAATCGAGCCCAAGTTCTCAGATTACAGTTCAGGCGAAAACCCTCGCGTGATCGTGGACCTCTCGGATGTAGAGTTTCTCGCTTCCAGCGGTATCCGCTTGTTAACGCTCAGCGCGAAATCGATCGCAAGCCGGGGTGGACGAATGGTACTGCTCAACCCAAAAACCGATGTAAAAGATGTGTTGGACATTACCGGTGTCTCTGCGATCGTTCCCATATACTACGATCTTAAGTCCGCCACTGCGGCTTTGAAAGGTTGAAACACGTATACAACTCAGATCAGGAGGATAAACGGAGCGGTTTCTCCCGGATCGGCTCATGGCTGAAGAAGTACAAGGCACTATGATGACCAGGGAGTGTTACGGCAATTCTTGACTCGGTTTGTTCGGTGGGGAATTGGTTCTCCCAATTGTAAAGATATACGGCGTCGCTGATGCCAAGATCTGAAAGTGGATATGTCCGTTGTATGGTGTGATTCACGGTGTTCAAGAAAAGAATTGCGCCATGCTTGCTCAAGAATGACGGATGACGAACCTGAACGAGCACCGGGTCCTCTGCCCTGGCGGCATATCGTAGCGGATTTGGTTGGACACCCTCTGACCTTTTATAGAAGAGTTCGGATCGTCCCAGTAGAGGGAAATCGCAGGAAGCTCGCTGCTCAGAGAGAAGAAGCTCCCAGAGCTTCAAACGATCAGGAGAAAGCTCACCAAGGTGATCGCTGGTCATCATGACACCGCCGGTCATTCCCGCATAGAGCGCCAGGCTTTTAATCTCTTCCTCCGATAAGTCACTGAAGCGTTCGCGCAACAGCACGCAATCCGGGTCGCTTTGCCATAGGATGTGATTCGCAAAGTTCCGGCAGGACTGGTCGCGCAACAGGGACTGTGCAGAATAGTCCCCGCTCCAGGCGACGCCCACATCCCTGCCGATGCGCACACCGTCCACCAATCCGATCGATGCCCAGAGCGGACAACCACATCCCAGCCAGAGTGCATCCCCGATTTCTTCGCGGATCATCTCTGCCATGCGCCGCCAGATCTCGATGCGAGTCATACCGGGTGTATGCCAGAGGGCGCGCTCGGGTCCATATTCGCTTCCAAAATGCATGAAATCCGTTTTGAAATATTCACATCCCCACTCCCACCGCCAGGTGCGAAAAACGTTTCTTAGATAATCAAAAGCGTCCGGATGTGTGGTATCGAGGATGTAATATTCTTCACTGCGTTTATGCCACCGAAATTCACCATAGAACTGCATATGTGCCAGCGGTTTTCCATTGCTCCTGTCTTTGACGACCCAGTCAGGGTGGTCACGGTAGAGATGACTGCGATTGCCCACCATGAAGGGAGCGATCCACAAGCCGGGGATGAATCCCGCGAGGCGAATATCATCCAGCAGAGGTTTCATGCCGCGCGGAAATTGCGGTTTGACCTCCAGCCAGTCGCCCATTTCAGGGGTGAAACCGTCATCGATCTGAAAGACACGCATGGGAAGATCTTCCCGTGCGGCAACGGTCTCAGCGGCGTGGAGATGATCGAGAATGTTTTCTTCCGTGATGAAAGCATACAGGTTGTACCAGGAACACCATCCAGTGATTGGAGGCGCAGACAGGCGCGGCGGAGTGGGGGAAGCGTTTGCTGCGATACGAGCCCACTCCCGCAATCCGTTCTCCACCTCGGCATGATGAAAAATGACCAATTGCTCTGATTCGCATCGCTGCAAGTTGGAGCGATCCTTGCGGTCCCACCAGGTCTGAATCGTAAGAGACAGGGGCTGACTGCTCATGTTAAATGTGAACATCTGCTGGAAGCGGTCGTGACAGTCGAAGCCGAGGATCAAGCTCCCGCTTCCATGGCGAGGCAGGAATTGACACATGCCATATCCTGTTTCGACACGCGGCATGCCTTCCTCAATGACAGGTAGAGTGTCCGGCTGAATGTAATAACTACCATC
>JAICRQ010000065.1 GCA_025966435.1 Anaerolineales bacterium
AGCGCGCGCCTCCTGGCGGAAGCGCTGTTGAAACGCATTATCGTTGGAATAATTCTCGTGCAAGACCTTGATCGCCACCGATCGCTCCAGCATTAAATCTCGCGCCCGGAACACATCCGACATGCCGCCGGAACCGAGCCGTTCGAGCAATTGGTAACGATTGTTAAGTAAGGTCCCTTCGTTCATGTTAAAAGATTATACCCCCTCCCCAGCCCTCCCCAAATTCAAACGGTAATTTTCTTATGCTTCCTGCTTGCTCCTTTTGAATTTGGGGGAGGGTGCCGAAGGCGGGTGGGGGTCGGGTTATAATCCTCCCATGCGAACTGCCGTGATCATCTACAACCCTACAGCAGGGCGCTTTTCTGTCAAGCCATTTATCAAGTCGGCTGTAAAAGAATTAGAGTCTGCAGGATGGAAGGTAGACGCAGCAGAAACAAAAAGCGGCGAGCATAGTATCGAACTGGCAAAGCAGGCTGCGGCAGAGAGAAAAGACGCCGCGTTCGCTGTTGGCGGCGACGGGACGATCGGCAATGTCGTCAACGGGTTGGTTGGTTCGGAGACGGCGCTAGGCGTCCTCCCTGCCGGTACGGCAAACGTCTGGAGTATCGAGCTGGGGTTGCGTCCCTTTGCCTGGACCCACCCATGGGTTTTGCGCAAGAATGCAGCCATCCTTGCAAATGCTCCTTCTCATCGAGTGGACGTTGGCTTGTGCAACCAGTTCTATTTCATGATGTGGGCTGGCATCGGGTTGGATGCCATGGCGATCCAATCGCTCGAGCCGCGCATCCGGCTGGATAAATTCTTTGCCATGCCTGAGTACACCATGTCCGCGATCGTACAAGCCACACAATGGAGCGGCTTAAAGATGCGCTTGTGGACAGACGAGCACGAAGTAGAGGGTCACTTCATTCTGGCGGTCGCGACGAACATCCGCCACTATATGGGAGGTCTCTCGAATCTTTCGCCGGAAGCCTATATCGACGACGGACTGCTCGACTTGTGGCTGTTTAGTGGGAACAATCTCGGTGACGCGTTACGTCATGCTTATGATCTCTGGCGCGGCACGCACGTCAACTCCGGCGCGGCGCAGCGCATCCCCTTCCGTAATCTGCGTGTGGAAGCTGACTCTCCCTATTGGGTCCAGACAGACGGGGAGGCGCGCGGCTCCACACAAGTTGCCGAGATCAGCGTGCAAACTCACGCCTTGAAACTGCTCATGCCGCCTGCCGGAATGGACTTGTTGCGTAGTGCCGCATAATATAAGTAAACAACAAACATGAACATGGCTTACACATGGTTGAAAAGTTTACTCGTTGTGAAACAGGCGGCAAAAATACATCATCTCAAGGGAATTAAATGAACGTTCGCGAACTCGTCAACAAATGGGTCATTCTCGGCGCACTTGGGCTTGCCGGACTTTTGCTTCTCATCACAGCGATTGCTATCGGGTTGACTTCTGCACGCCGGAACTCCGATATAGGATTTGTCCCCGCCGATGTAACGGTCATCCCCGCACCCACCGGCACATCTGGCGCGCCGCCCACGCCAACGATTGATCCCTTTGCTACGCCCACTTCCCCCGCCGGGGTAGCGATCGGCAATTATGTGCAGATCACCGGCACGGAGGGACAGGGGCTTCGCATCCGCGCCGAGCCGGGGCTGGGCGGGGAGTTTCAATTCCTTGCTTATGATTCAGAAGTGTTTGTCGTCCAGGACGGTCCACGTGAAGTGGACGGGTACGTCTGGTGGTATCTCGTCGCACCCTATGATGAGTCACGCGTCGGCTGGGCGGCGGCAGACTTTTTGTCGTATGTTCCAGAGCCAGAATAATACTTGAACGTGGAAAGAAGAAAAATTGTCCATGAACGAAAAACCAACTGGCATTACTGCCAATAAGAAGACCAGAGAATTCACGATCACGTGGAACGATAATCACACAAGCGTCTATCCTTTTGAGCTTCTGCGGGCAGCCTGCCCCTGCGCCTCCTGCCGCGGCGGGCACGAGAATATGAAGTCCGAGCCGGGTGCGGAGGTGTTCGACATCAAGCTGGGGGATACACCATCTACGCGCCTCAACAATGTCGTTGCCGTAGGCTCCTACGCGCTCTCCATTGTCTGGGAAGACGGGCATGATTACGGCATCTACAACTGGCATTACCTGCGGGCCTTGTGTCCGTGTGCGGAGGATCGGGCGAGGTATAGTGGGAAGAAGTAACCAAAAAGCGACTGATTTCTCAGTCGCTTTTTGGTTAAGGAGTTGGCGTTCGCGTAGGCGTTCTGGTAGGTGTGCGCGTTGGGGTCCTAGAAGGAGTTGGTGTCCGTGTGGGCGTACGCGGTCGAACGGTGGGAGTCCGCGAAGGCGTAGGGGTGGCTGTGGCAAGTTCCTCGAGACGTTCTTCCGCTTCAGCACGCATTTCATCTGTCATGACTTCTTCGGGGAGGTCCAACAGCCGCTGCCAGTGTTCCGCGGCGTCATCGAATTCCTCACGCGCCTCAAAGACTCGAGCGCTCCAGTAGTAGGCGAGGGCGTCCTGTTCCTCTGTTTCGGCAAGATCTTTGATCCGGTCCACGAGGATTAAGGCGTTTCCCTCTCTTCCCTGGAGGAGTTCCAGACGGACGCGTGCAATGTTGACCTCGAACAAATCCGTATAGAACAATACGACAGTCTCAAGATCTTCTTCTGCCTGTTCGATATTTTCCAGCTCTACGTTCGAGAGGAAACGATAGAGGTACGGCTCGCGCTGATTCCGGTTCAGCGCCAGAGCATTGGTCATAGTTTCGACTGTCTCTTCATATTCCTGGTTGTCGAAATGCATGCGGCCCAGCAATACATAGGCAGCCGAATCATCTTGGCTATAGTTAAGATAGATATCCAGCGCCTCGACGGCTTCCGCTTCATTTCCGGCTTCGGCATGGATCTGGCCAAGCAAAAGATACGCGGGCAGATAGGTGACATCCAATTCGTTCGCCTGCTGGGCAGCAGCAAGTGCAAGATCGAGCTCACCCTCCTTAAGCCGCGCCTGCGCCAGGTGATAGAAGACCAGGGGTGAACCGGGCAGATGGCGATTCGCTCGCTCAAGATCCGAGAGAGCACCGCGGATGTCATCCTCCCGTATCTTCACAATGGCACGTTCCAGATAGGCCTCGCCGAAGTTCGAGTCGAGTCGAATCGCTTCATCCAGATCTGAAAGCACATCCGCGTTAGGGTTTTCCATCAGCCTGGCACGCGCGATGCCCACATAAGGCGGTCCGAAGTTAGGGTTGAGCCCGATCGCCGTCTGGTATGCCGAGAGCGCCGCACTGGCATTCCTTTGGAAGCGATACGCCTCACCGATGTAATAATAGGCATCCGCAGCCTGAGGTTCCAGTTTGACGATCTCCTGCATCACGCGAATGACCTCTACCCAATCTCCTCGCCTGTAGGCAGCTTCTACAACACGATACGTATCGCGCGTCTCCGGCGGGCGCGGTGTATTGACATAGAGGGCGGTTGGTGTGTGAGGTACAGGGAGCAGCTCCGAGAGAGGCGCCACTGTTCCCTCTGTGGCAGGCCGGCTGGTTGCGTTCACAAAGGTGGGGGTTAACGTAAATGTGGGAGAAGGTCCAGGCGTGAAGGTAGGTGGTCTTGCGTTGCGAACGGCGCGCGCCTGAAGGAAGCCAAATACCAGTGCGCCGATCAGCACTGCCCCGAGCACCACCAACCCGCCCAGCCGCGCGACCGGGCTGGCTTTGACAGCTGCCCAGCCTTTTGGCTTGGGTTTTTCATGGGCAAGCAGCAGCTTTTCTTCCCAGGCTCTCGGCCGATTGACCGGGAAGGGCTGTACCGTTTCATCTGCGGGCAACGCGCCGTGCAGAACCAAGCCGCGTTTGGCAGCTACATTTTGAGGGTCCAGTTTGTACGCTGTTTGCAGGCAGTAAATGCGCTCCTTGGGCGTGTCCACTGTGGCACTCATCCACACCCAATAGGTCGCATTCTTCTGATCCGTCTTGAGCAGACCCGTCAAGATTTCGCGGGCACGGTTCTTGTTCCCCGCTTGCAGGGCTTCTACTGCTTCCCGAAAAACCGCATCGTTGTCAGCCATATGTCGATTTTACCCTACTCGTAACGTCTCACTCGCGAAACTCTTCCGCCTGATAGATGAGCATCTCGAAATGTTTATAGCGCCACATGTCTGGTTCTACGCCCATCTTGTAACAAAGATTGTTCAGGAATTCCACAGGGTCGGGAATCTTTTCCCAGACCTGCGGGAGGAAGGTCACTCGACCCTGTGAATCGTCACGCAGTATGACGCCATCCACATAGGGACGCAATTTAGAAAGCAGATCATCCGCATCCTTATACTCCAGTGGGACCGGATGGGTAAGGCGTGAGATCTCGATCTGGATCCCGCTTAATTCGTCTTTCCTTAAAGGGGGAAAACGCGGATCTTTCAACGCCGCAGCGACTGCATGGATGCGCACATCTTCTGCCAGAGGCAGATACGCATCCAGCGCGCCGATGCAACCGCGCAACAGCCCGCCAGAGGTCAGCGTAACGAACGACGAGCCTTCTTCGCGCAAGGGCAGAGGCAGGGAAGTCAGATCCAGAGAAAGCAGCTCTTCGCCTCTCACACCGCGCTCCATTGCCTCGCGCGCCAGGCGGAGCAGAATGTTTTGTTCCTCGAGGGTTAGTTTTTCTTGCATCGCTCAGCCCGTTTCTCAATTACAACCTTCTCTTCCCAGGGAAGGTCAGGGTGAGGGATTCGTCAGCTTCCAGTACTGGCGGTTATGATAAACCAGAGGTTCCCCTTCGCCTTCGCCGCGCGCGTCCAACACTTCGGCCACGAAAAGTGTGTTCTCGCCAACAGGCATCGAACTGACAACGCGACAGTCGAGATATGCCATTCCATCTTTGAATACAGGGGAATCGAGGGAGATCGTTTCGGTTTGTACGCCATCGAAACGATCAGTGATACTGGGGAGCTTGCCTGCAAACCGGTCGGAAAGTTCCCTTTGCGCGGAGGTGAGAATGGTCACGGAAAACATTCCAGATTTTACGACCAGTTCGTGCGTATGCGTTAATTGTTTCAAAGCAACCGAGACCAGCGGCGGGTCCAGCGAAATAGAGGTGAATGAATTGACGGTCATACCATATTGTTGATCTTCGTAAATGGAAGTAATAATCGCCACACCCGTTGTCCAGGCACGCATGGCACGCCGAAGTTTTTCAGAGTTAAGAGTCATTAGGGTATTTCTCCACAGAAAATCATCATAACGAGGAGAGAAAGGGGCGTCAAGTCAAAAAACAAACGAGACCTCCCGCTGCGGTTACGGATTTGTAACAGGAAGTTTGTTGTTTCCTCCCTTGCAAGTTCATGCCTTAAAAGGTACTATTCGGATATACGATATGGAAACCGCCTCTCAGCGTCCGCCCCGTCGTCGTACACGTTCGTTTCGGGCCGTGCAAACTGTTCTTGGCGTTGCCATCCTGCTGGCAACACTTTTTACGGCGCTGCCGTCGCGTGGATTGGTGGGAGGCAATTTCTACGATCGATTAAGTGTCATCCTCACCCCTCGAACAAACCTGGAAGAACAGGCGCCGTTTGTCTCTCAGGCACCGGCAGCGCAAATACGCATCGGCATCGTCGCCGGGCATTCCGGCAATGACTCCGGCGCCGTCTGCATGGATGGTAATGGCAATGTCACGCTCACCGAAGCCGATGTGAATCTCAAGATCGCGGCGATGGTGCAGGAGCAGCTGACTCAGGAGGGATATCAGGTGGACCTGCTGCGCGAATATGATTCGCGCTTGAATGGGTATCGTGCCCTGGCGGTTGTTTCCATCCACAACGATTCGTGTGAATATGTCAACGATGAAGCGACCGGCTTCAAAGTGGCGGCGGCGCTCAACACTCACGACGTCAACCGCGCCAACCGTCTCACAGCTTGCCTGGTGGACCGTTATCAGAATATCACGCAGATGAGCTTTCATGCCGGCAGCATCACCCCGGACATGCGTGAATATCATTCCTTCCGCGAGGTCGATCCGAGCACAGTTGCCGCGATCATCGAAACGGGTTTTCTCAACCTCGACCGGGAGTTCCTCACCAAGCGGACAGATCTGGTTGCCAAGGGGGTCGTGGAAGGCGTCCTGTGCTTTGCACGAAATGAAAATATCGTGCCCACTCCCATCTCGAATCTGACGCCATGAATCCCCGGCGGCTTCGTATCCTGCCTCTTCTCCTGCTGACACCGGTCCTCATCAGCATCGGACTTGTCCTTTTCTTTTTCGTAACATCCCCAGCCAGCGCATCTTATATATTTGGTTCCACCCCCACAGCTACACAGGAAAATCTGTGGGCGTACGCGGACGTTCCCAAGCCCACCTATACTCCTCCGCCTACGGTGCTCCCCGTCGACACCGTCATTCCTCCCACCACAGAAGCTCCCCCAGTCGTCGCCATGGAGCTTGTCGAGGACAGTGCAGCTCGTGAACAAAATCTGCAGTCCGCACCATTAGCTGTACCAGCGACGGGTGGGGGAAAGTACATTCTAGTGGACATCTCCGAACAGCACATGTACGTATATGAGGGAGATACGCTTATCTATAGTTTTGTCGCCTCGACCGGCATCAACAACGCCACGCGGGTTGGCACATTTGCTGTACAAAGCAAATTTCCCAATGCTTACGGCTCCACCTGGGATATATGGATGCCGAACTGGCTGGGCATTTACTGGTCGGGCAGTTTGGAAAATGGCATTCATGCCCTTCCGATTTTGGCGAACGGTGCCATCCTCTGGGAAGGGTATCTCGGCAGACCTGTTTCCTACGGATGTGTGGTGCTCGGCACGTACGAGTCGCAATTGTTGTACGAGTGGGCAGAGATCGGCACACCGGTGGAAATCCAATGGTAAATTAAAGATGTCATTGCGAGGAGGGCTTTAGCCTGACGAAGCAATCTCCTTCACACCAATCATTACGCTGCCGTTGACGGCGGCTTGAACTTACACATTTTTTATTTCATTACAGGTGATCTTATGAACAACCAATTCATCGAAGCCCGGGAACTCATTGTAAGAGCGCGAGACTCCTTGCGCCGCGGCGATAAGGTTGCGGCAAGACAGATGGGAGAACGAGCCGCGTTCCTTGCACCGGAGATGGAAGATGTATGGCTGGTCCTCGCCGCTTCGGACCCGAACCCTCAGGACGCGCTGGCGTACGCACGCAAAGCGTTACAGATCAACCCGCACAGCACGCGCGCACATCGAGCCGTGGAATGGGCGTCTGGACGGCTGAACCAGACTCAGGCAAACCCCGTTGCCACTATTCCTCCTGCTCAGACGGCGGCAAGCCTTCCAGGCAAGCACGCCTATCAAACCGCGGTTGCCATGCCTGTGCTGAAGAGGCAAGGAAGGAACTGGCTGCCCATCTTATTGATTGGCACTGGTGTTTTATTTATTGGCTTTCTCGCGTTATTCGCGATTCTCAGCCCTACGCTTGCCTCGATTGTGAGCAATATCCGTGCCCAGGAGCAACTCTGGGCGGAGGCGAATGTCCCCAAACCGGAAGTCACGCCGATCGATGGCAACGCGTTCGTGGTGCAGGCTGGGGATACGCCAGCACCTACGCTGGCTCCAACCCAGCCTCCGACACGCGCAACCGCTACACCGAGAAATGAAACGACTGCGACGAGTGTTCCAACGGAAGAAGCCACTGCCATCCCCGCCGCGACAGAAACGCCGGGCGTAGTAGCGATGGATGTTCTCGCCGACACGCCGACCACTGAATATGTCCCGCCCACGCCCGGCATCACCGTCGGTGACGGCGAACGCTGGATCGATGTGGACCTCACCAACCAAATGGTCTATGCCTACGAAGGGGAGACCGTCGTCAATTCCTTTGTGGTTTCCACCGGCACCTGGCTCACACCCACAGTAACAGGTAAACACAAGATCTATGTCAAGGTGCGCGTGCAGGATATGAGAGGTCCCGGATACCACCTGAAAGATGTACCCTACGTGATGTTCTTTTCTGGAGATTATGGATTGCACGGCACCTACTGGCACAACAACTTCGGAACGCCGATGAGCCGCGGCTGCGTGAATCTAACCATCGATGATGCAGCTTGGTTATTCAACTGGGCTTCCGTGGGCACTGTGGTGAACGTGCATTATTGATATGCAGGCAGGGTAGTAGTCCCTGCATGATTTTGACGTATGAGCAAGCCCGTTCTTTCACGGCGTGATTTTCTTAAGTTAAGCAGTTACAGCTTGATGGGGGTATTTTTGCCTGAGCTTTCCTCGTACCTTCCTCGGCAAGATGAATTCACCAATCTGCAGGCACGCATCATCAATCGTACGGTCTGGGCGTACGATGAGCCCAATGCAAATTCCAAACGCCTCAAGCTCTACTGGCACGACCTGGTCGTGCCTATTACGAATACCACCATCAGCGAGGACGAAGAAGCGTATAACCGCGTCTGGTACCAGTTGGAGGAGGGCGGTTATGCCTATTCAGGTGGTATTCAACCGGTGCGAACGATCCTCAATCCGTCCCAACCCATCCCTACCCGTGGTGCGTTGGGAGAGGTCACTGTTCCGTATACCGACGCGTATCTCGAGCCGAATGAAGACGCCGAGTATATGTATCGCCTGTATTATGAAACTGTTCACTGGGTGATGAGTGCCGTTGACTCAACAGATGGCAGCGTCTGGTATCGTCTGTTGGACGATAAGTTCGAAAAACACTATTACGTGCCTGCGAAACACGTTCGCCTCATTCCAGCGGAGGAGCTGGCTCCGCTATCTCCCCATATTCTCATCGAGGATAAATCGATCGAGGTTCGCCTGGATGAGCAACTTCTGCTTGCCTATGAAAACGGACGAGCCGTCTTCGCGACGCGCGTCTCTACAGGCGGCAGACGCCTGAGCGGGACGTACACAACCCCTGTCGGAAATTTCATCACCTATCATAAACGTCCCACCCGCCACATGGCAAACGGTGACATTGCATCCAACGGCTTTGACTTCCCCGGTGTGCCCTGGGTGCTCTATATCACCGAAAACGGAATCTCCTTCCACGGGACTTACTGGCATAACGATTATGGCATTCCGCACAGCCATGGCTGCATCAATATGACGCCGCAAGCCGCCAAATGGCTCTACCGGTGGACGATGCCGACTGTCCCGCCGGAGAAGTTGCTTGTATATGGATATGTGGGGACGAAAGTGGAAATCAAAGTCTGAAGTAAGGCGGATTAACAACCCGCCCTACCGAGCCTTGGAACAATTTTCCAGTAAGTAAAGTATAAGAATCAACTAACAACCCTCACGCACCTATGTCTTTTACGGGTAAACTTAACCTATGCTCAACCCTCAGATCTCACGTCGTGAATTTCTCAAACTCGTCAGCACCGGCTCGTTGGCATTCGCGCTGCGCGACCTGCGCATCAACCATCTCCTGGAAATAACACCGCCTACACAGGGACGCATCACCTGGAGCGGGGTACCTCTTTATGATGCTCCATTCTTTACTGCCAGCCAGATTCACCACTTCGGCGCGGATAAGGTGGTGGAAATCCTCGACGTCGAAGAGAATGGCGAACCCGGATACGGAAACCCTCACAATACTCTGTGGTACAAGATCGATAATGGCTATGCGTTCTCCGGCGGCATTCAGCCGGTGGAAACCAGATATCAAAAACCGGTCTTCACCCTCCCCGAGAAAGGACAGCTGGGAGAGATCACCGTCCCGTTCTGTGATACCAAGAAGGAACCGTATACCTACGCCGAGCGCGGCTATCGAATCTACTACGGCAGCACGCATTGGGTAAAACGCGTGATCGTCCAGCGCGATGAAAAAAGTATCTGGTATGAGATCTTTGATTCGCATCTCAAGCGATCGTACTATGTCCCATCGCATGACATGCGGCTGGTTCCGGGCGATGAGCTGACCACGCTCTCCCCCGAAGTGCCGGACGATCAGAAACGAATCGTCGTGGATCTGACCACTCAGCTGATCACCGCCTTCGAAGGCGAGAACCTGGTCTTTTCGCAGCGTTGCGCGAGCGGCGTGCGAGGGACGGACACTCCCAAAGGCGAATTCCATACCTATCATAAAGGTCCGTCCGTCCACATGACCAATGAAGGCGACGCGGTGGAGGAAGACGGTGTCTATAGTCTTCCCGGTGTACCCTGGTGTTCTTTCTTTACCGGTTCGGGTCATGCTTTCCATGGTGCCTACTGGCATAATGACTATGGTCAGCCGCGCAGTCATGGTTGTGTGAACCTGCCCTCCGAGGCGGCGAAGTTTCTGTATCGCTGGTCCAAACCCAATGTCCCGGCGGATACAGAATACGTCAATCTTCCCGGGGAGGGGACGCTGGTTCAGGTCTTCTAACTCATAGTAACGGCTTTAGCCGTCCTTATAAATCGACGGCTGACCCGCAAGGGGTGCTGCGTAAAGTCGTCACTACATTTTCAGGAGAATGCAATGAATCCTATTTTTCAATTCCCTACCTATCTGCTCAAACGTCAAGCCATCGCACTGACGGGCAAATTCCGCGTGTATGACCCGGCAGGCAGGCTGGTGATGTTCAGCGAACAGAAGATGTTCCGCTTGCGCGAGGATATCCGAGTGTATGACAGCGAGGACAAATCTCGCGAAGTGTTGAGCATCAAGGCGCGCCAGATCATGGATTTCTCTGCCGCGTATGACGTGGTGGATACGGAGCTGAATCAAAAGGTTGGTGTGCTTCGCCGCAAAGGGCTACGCTCGATCTTAAGAGATGAGTGGGAAGTGCTGGACGCGAACGACCGACTCATCGGTCAATTATTCGAAGATAGTATCCCACTGGCGCTCTTACGCCGGCTCGTACTGGGCTCCTGGCTGCCGCAAAATTACGATATGACCGTTGGCGACACGCGGGTTGCCGACCTCAGGCAGAACTTCAACCTCTTCCGCTACGAGCTGAACCTGGATTTCAGTATGGACACGATCAACCGCATCGACCGCCGCGTCGGCATTGCCGCCGGGGTCCTGCTCGCCGCCGTGGAGGGGAAGCAGGATAGTTAACCATTCGCGCTCAGCACGATCGAATATTTATTATGCCTCGACAACCTCTTTTCGCCGGTCTTGTTTTCGATGAATTTGGCAACCCTGCCGAGCCGACTCTGGTGGGCGATGAGCCTTGTTACGTGGTGGACGACGCGGGCTTCCGCCGTCATATCTCTTCTGAGCAGGTGGATCGACAGGTCCTCGATCAAATGGCAGAGATGATGAAAGGCAGCGAGGATTTCCTCTCAGAGCAGACTGCGAAGATGCTGGGACAGGAAGATGTCTTTACCAAGGCCGCCATCCAG
>JAICRQ010000038.1 GCA_025966435.1 Anaerolineales bacterium
GTGGCCGGCCGCCGGCTAACGATCAACCGGTTCGGCATGCGGGACCGGCCCGACCTGACCCACCAGAAGCCGCCGGGCACCCGCCGGATCGCCGTGGTCGGGTCGAGCGTGGTTATGGGGTACGGGGTGGGGGACGACGAGACGTTCCCCCGCCTGCTGGAGGACCGGCTGAACGCCCGCCCGGGGCCCGGCCCGCGGTACGAGGTGCTGAACTTCGGGACGGGCAAGAGCTTCGTCGTCCAGCGACACGTCCTGATCGACCGGAAGGTGTGTCCCACTCTCAGGTGAGACCTGGAAAAGCCGCAGAGCGTTGGTAGACCAGGTTTGTACCACCAGGTTGGCCTGATCTTCATCCATAAAGTGGAAGAACCCAATGGTGCTGCCGGTCAGGTCACTGACCTCATCCACCGTTCTGAGCATCAATTCGTTCAGCGAGTGTCTCGCCGAATACTCCATCAACTCGAAACGCTTTTGCATGATCGTCTCGGTCCGTTTGCGATCAGTGACGTCTTTGGCTACAACAGACACACCGCGCGAAGATGGATAAGCAGTCGTTTCGAAGAAGCGCTTTTCGCCGTGAGAAACCAGCGTCGTTTCAAATGTCCTGGATTGCTGTTTTCGGAGGACATCCTCATAAATCGTTTTGATCCTGCTCTGTTCCTCTGATATTCCCGGCAATTCGCCCATCGATTTCCCGATTGCCTTGTGGGCAGGGATGCCGGTTAGCGCTTCGGAGGCTTTATTCCAGTGTGTGTAGCGCAGATCCTGATCCAGCTCAAACAGGATATCGGTGATGCTGTCTGCCAGGGCGCGGTGATGGGTTTCGCTGACGCGCAGAGCTTCTTCCACCCGCTTGCGTTCCAATAATTCCTGTTGCATGGCTTCATACAGGCGGGCATTTTCGAATGCGATGGCGGTCTGGTTGGCAAGGGTTGCAAGCAGACGCTCATCCCGCTCTGTGAAGGCATCTGGCATTTCGCTTTCCACGCTGATGACACCAATCACGCGCGCGCCAATCTTAAGTGGGATATATAACCCGGACTGTATTCCCGCATGCGTATCGATATATTGTGGATGGGAGTGCACATTCCCGGTGCGAAGCGGCGTACCCGTTTGGATGACCCAGCCGCTTAGTCCCTGCCCGATCTTGTTGATACGGGCTACGAAGTGTTGTTCTGCATCTGCTTTTTCATCTTCTCTTAGATGCGGCAGGTTGAACGCGACCAGCTCCAGATCATCACTGTGCTCCTTCCGCAACCGGATAGTGACATGATGCCAGGGGAGGTAGCGCGCAAAGGTTTTGATCAGGTGATTGCCAATTTCACTCGGCTCGAGCAAGCGCCCTACCGATAAGCCGTTTTCATACACAGCTTCCAGTTCGGCGATGTGGCGGCGTGTTTCTATCTCACTCTGTTTGCGCTGGGTAATATCATTGATCGATACAATGACTTTTGACCAATCCTCTTCATAGCCGTGTGGGACAGATCCCGTGACGACCACCTCCATTGGGCGGCCATCGAGCATCGTTTCTGTGCCTTCCCATGTAAATCTGTTTGGTGTGTTCAGGAGTCCGATAACTTCCTCCTGGAAATGGTCAAGCGCGTCGCTGCCTGTTGTCTCGGGCAGGCTTTTGAGTAAATCTTCCTTTCGTTTTACACGATAGAGGTCTAACGACGCTTGGTTTACGTCCGTTACCTTAACCAGGGTTGCCAGCTCAAGTGCCTCCTCCGGATGGCTTGCGAAGTAATCCTTTAAATCGATGATTCCGCTATTGCGCAGCGTATCGATCCTCTTCTTCACGAGCGAAAAATCTTCTTCCCAGAGGGACACAGGTGAACTATCGAAAAGTTCGCGATACCGGCTCTGGCTTTTGATCAGCGCCAATTCTGATTCTCTGCGATCCGTAATATCTTGAATTTGTGAAATGAAATGTTGCGGTCTTCCCTGATCGTCCCGTACAAGGGAGACACTCAACAGTGCCCAAACCACCTGACCCGATTTGTGGAAGTACCGTTTCTCCATTTGATAGGAGTTGATCTTTCCCCTAAGCAACTGGTTCACATAGTTGAGGTCGCTTTGGATGTCATCGGGATGGGTAATATCCTGAAATGTTTTCTGTAATAATTCTTCCTCTGAATACCCCAATAGTGAGCACACTGCCCGGTTGACTCTCGCCCAGCGCCCCTCGGTTGTTACCAATGCCATCCCAATGGATGCATATTCAAACGCGCTGCTGAAGCGCTTCTCACTTTCTCGTAACGCCTCGTCCGCCCGTTTGCGTTCTGCGATCTCCTCCTGCGCCTGTTGCAGCAGGCGGGCATTATGAATCGCAAGCGCCGCCTGGTTGGCAAAGGCTTCCAGCCGTTCGGCGTGAATCGGGGTGAAATATTCGGTTGTTTGGCTATCCAGGCAGATAAAACCGATGACTTCTCCGTAGATTAATATGGGCGCGCCAACACTGGAGCGTAACCAGTCTGTGGTGGATACTCTCTGCCAGCCAGGATAAGTATAGGTGTCGTAAATGACTTCCGGTTGCTTGGTCTCGAGCATGTAGCGAAGGTTGGCCGTATTTGCCAGCGGAAGCTTGACTCCCAGGATTTCAGTATTCGAGAACCCATGTGTATCGTAGCCCAGAGAGCGGACCACCCGGGCAAGTTCCCCTTCGATTAGCAGGATCGAGCCAGCGTCGTGCGGCACCACCCGCCCCACCGCGCTAAGGATGTGGTCTAGCACCTCTCCATAATCCAGGGTGCGATTGAGTGTTTCAGCGGTATTGCGCAACGCTTCTGCCAGTACTCGTTGTTCATGTTCGGCAGCTTCGGACCGTTTCCGCTCGATTGCAAGCGCGACTTGGAAGGCAATAGACGCCAGAAAGTCTTTGTCATGTTCGGAGTAGCGGTTGTCATTTTCATAGTCCTGAACTGCCATGACCCCAATTGTCCTGCCCGATGTCTTAAGGGGCACGCCCAGCCATGAGGCGGAATCAGTCCCGATGAGTTTCACTTTGCCGTTTGCCTCCAGCTCCTCGAACGAGTCCTGAGTCAATAGCAGCGGCTCGCCAGATCGAAACACATAGGAGGTAATACTGTTTTCAAGTTTGGCTGGCGGTGCAGGTGGATCGTATTGATCGACAGAATAGATTTCTTCAAATAAGCCTGTGGTGGGCTGCTGCAGGATCACAAAGAAATTTTCGGCGTAGATGACTTTGGCAATGGAATCATGAATGAGCTTCAAGAGTTCTTGCAGGTCTTTGGTATTGGCGAGTCCCTGCATGATTTCCAGCAGAGCCTGGCGTTCAATCTCTGCCTCTTTGCGAGACGTGATGTTCGACATGGCGCCAATCATACGTACTGCCGCGCCGGTTTCGTCACGCTCTATATACCCCCGATCGCTAATATAGGCGTAGTTGCCATTCCTAAGCAGGAAGCGGTATTCCTCCATCCAGATGGATTCACCACTCCCCTCTATCAGGGCATCCAGCGTCGCAATCACGCGGGCACGGTCCGCTGGGTGTAGATGCTCGTCCCACCATTTTTCATCGGGGCCAATTTCCTCTTTTGGATACCCAAACACGTGTTGGGCATTTTCGCTCCACAGTAGCTGGTTGGTTTTCGGATCCCACTCCCAGATGACATCGTTTGTGGCTTTCGTGACCAGCCGATATCGTGTTTCGTTGCGCTGTAGCTTTTCCTCCGTTTGTTTGCGTTCGGTAATATCACGTCCGATGCCCACGAGCCCGACTACGGTCCCCTCATCATTGCGGAGAGGGATCTTACTCGTTAAGAGAAATACAAAATTACCATCAGCATCCAGCCTGGGTTCTTCGTAATTAATTACGGGTTCTCCGGAATCAAGGACAGCTCGATTGAGTTTCCAATACTCCTCCGCCAGTTCTGGTGGATAGAGATCGAAGTCGGTCTTACCGATTACATCCTCCATCGTTTTTCCGCCGGCAGCCTTCCAATCCGCGATGTTTGAAAGTGTCTTCCGGCCCTGCATATCCATTGCGTAGATACGATCTGGGATATTATCAATCAATGTTCGCAGGAGATTTCGCTCTTCTCGGAATGCATCTTCCACCTTCTTGCGAACCGTAATATCATGCGAAGTTCCTGCAGCTCCCGTGATATTGCCATGCTCATCACGCAGCACAATTGCATTGGCACTCAGGATAATTTGCCTTCCGTTGCGGTGGCGAACATAATTTTCGAAGCCAGTAAAAGAGTCTGTTTGTGCAGCCATTTCATAAAAATTTTCGAAATCTTCTGGTCGATAATACTGTGGATCCAAGAGCTCAAAGAACGGCTGGCCGATCAACTCTTCAGGTTCGTAACCATATATATCTTTGGCAGCGCGGTTGACAAAGGTAAACAGTCCCTGTGCATCGATGGTCCAGATCAAATCATGCGATGTCTCCACCAGGTTTTGATACCTGGTTTGGTTCTCCTCTAACGCTTCCTGCGCCAGTTTTTGCTCGGTAATATCATGATAGTTGATCACAATCGCATTTACGCTTGGATCGTTAAGCAGATTGGTGGCGATCGCCTCGACCCAGCGCCAGGAACCATCTGCGCGGCGCAGACGGAATATTCCGCGCTGGCGGGACCCCGTTTCCTGGAGGAGTTTTGTGAGTGCCTCCCGCGTCCAATCCAGATCCTCGGGGTGCATCATTTCGAAGATACTTCGCCCTACAAACTCACCTGTTGCATATCCCAGGTTTCGAGTGGTGGATGGACTTTCCCATAGCAGGCTGCCATCCGCTGCCAACAGGGAAATATCATCCAGACCATTTTCAATTAAGGCGCGAAAACGCCGTTCGCTGCGTTGAAGCGCCTCTTCTGCCTCTTTGCGCTTCGTAATATCCTGAATAAAACCTTCGTAGTAGAGCAGATTTCCATTCCCGTCGCGAACGGCTCGCGCGGAAGTTGACGTCCAGATCACACTCCCATCTTTGCGATAATTTCTCTGCTCATAATGTTCGACCGTGCTTTGTGAGTGTAACAACATGATAAACTCGACGCGTTCAGCCGGGTTTACATAGATCTGGTCTGCAATGCTTCTGACCGATTCGATCATCTCTGTGGGAGATTCATAACCATATAAACGCGCCATGGCTGGGTTGACATTGAGATAACGGCCCTCTGGCGACGATTGGAATACCCCTTCCATGGAATTCTCAAAGATACTCCTATATTTCTGCTCCGCCTGCTCGCGTGCGCTCAGCAGATCTTTCTCCTCCAGCGCATGAAGGATCGCCGGCCCCAGTCTCTTAATATTATCCTTGAGGATGTAATTATTCGCGCCAGCCTTTACGCAATCTACTGCCACATCTTCACTAATCGAGTTGGTCCAGATAACGAAGGGAATCGACGGAGCGTGGTATAGCGTCAGCTTCAATGCCTTCATGCCATCGAAATGCGGCAGCACGTACTCAGAAAGGACGACATCCGGTTGGAATACTTCGAGCGCTTGAATAAAGCTTTCACGCGTTTCCACAACCAGGAATTCGCAATCCGTTAATATCTTGCAGATTTCGTGCTTTGCCAAAGCGGCATCGTCTGGTTTATCTTCAACAATAAGAATACGAACTGGCTTCTTCATACTTGCATTCCTTTGCAGTGTTAGCTTCGGTCAGTACTAAGCGTGTCACAATATATATGCTTTACTTCATTGGATGATTTACCATCAACCAGTAAACCCCTACTTTGCTCATGGCTTCCATGAAGGCATCGAATTGCACCGGCTTGATGACATAGCCGTTTGCACCCAGGTTATAGGCGGCTTTGACGTCCGGGTGTTCTGCCGAAGAGGTGACCATTACGACGGGAATCGTCTGCAAGCGTGGATCACTCTTCATGCTGCGCAAGACCTCTAGTCCGTTGACCTTCGGCAGCTTCAGATCCAAAAGGACGACTTTCGGTGAGATATCGATCCGGCGTCCTTCATACTTGCCGCGCCCGAATAGAAAATCCAGAGCTTCCGCGCCGTCTTCGACATGAAAAAGCCTGTTAGCAAGATTGTGTTTTTTCAGGGCACGTATGGTTAGCTCGGCATCCTGCGGATTGTCTTCCACCAGCAAAATTTCCACCACGTCATGATCGTTCATGAAGGATTCTCCTTTCGAGGAAGGGCAAAATAAAAGGTTGCACCTTTCTCCACTTCTCCTTCCGCCCAAACACGCCCTCCATGCCGGCGGATGATCCTCTGCACAATCGCCAATCCTACACCTGTCCCACTGAACTCATTTTCACTGTGCAGGCGTTGAAAGACACCGAATAACTTGTTGCTATATTCCATATCGAATCCTGCGCCGTTATCGCGCACAAAATATATATTTTCATCGTTGCTCTGCTGGCTTCCCACCTCAATGATTGCACGTTCCTTCCCAGATGTGAACTTGATAGCGTTCGACAGCAGATTGACCCACACCTGACGAATCAGTGAAGAATCGCCGTGTGCCACCGGCAGGTTTTCAACGACAAAGTCTACGCGCTCCCGATTTTCATCCTTGGTTAGCTCATCGAACACAGAGCTCACCAGTGCATCCATGTCGATCCTGGAGAAATAAATCTCCCTGCGACCCAGCCGAGAAAACGCCAGCAAATCATCGATCAACTGGCCCATGCGGCGGGCTTCCCTACTGATCACGCTACAGATCCGTTTGCCTTCACTATCCAGGATGGACTCATAATCTTCCACCAGAATACGCGTGTAGCCATCAATGGCTCGCAAGGGAGCGCGCAAGTCGTGAGAAACAGAATAGGAAAAGGCCTCCAGCTCCTTATTCGCCGCCTGTAATTGCTCGGCTTGTTTTTCCAGGTCGGCGTTGAGCTGCCGGATGGCCTGCTCGTTCCGTTTCCGTTCCGTGATATCGCGAGAGATCCCAAAAATACCAATGGTTCGTCCTTCTGAATTCCGGAGCGGCATCTTTGTCGTGGATACCCACATTTCCCTGCCATCCGGCCAAACGACCCATTCTTCAAAATCTACCAGGGGCGTTCCCGATCGCATCACTTCCTGTTCTTCCGCGAAAGACTTCGTTGCGTGTGGGAAAAAATCGAAATCCGTCTTCCCTACGGCTTCTTCAGGGTCGCGAAGCCCCAACAACATCGCTTGGGATCTACTATTTCGGATAAACCTGCTTTGCGTATCCTTGAAATAAATATGGTCGGGGATATTATCCATCAGCGCCTGGAGCAACGCATTTGCCTCAGAGAGGGCGGCAGTACGTTCCTGAACCTTACCCTCTAACTCGTCGCGCGCGGCTTGCAATGCCTTTTCGATCTCTTTGCGATCTGTAATATCCTGAAAAATCCCCTGTACCCGATCCACTTTGCCATTTAGAATGATTGGCAGCCCGATCGTTCGTATCCATTTTTGATTGCCTTTTGCCGTGAGCATCTCGAGCTCAAGATCATAGGGCTTGCCCAACTCAATCGCTTCCTGTATCGCTCTTTTAACCCTTTGACGAGACTCGCCTATATAGAAATTGAGTCCGACTTCAACATTTGTTTCCTGGTCGGGGTCAAGATCATGGATTCTGGCGACCTCATCGGTCCAGGTTCCCTTTCCGGTTGCGGAATCGAACTCCCAGCCGCCAACTTTTGCTATTTCACTCGTCAGGCGGAGTAATTCATCTTTCAATCGAAGAGCATCTTCACTCAGCTTGCGTTCGCTGATGTCACGGTTCGCGCTAACGTAGCCAATAATATGACCGTTCTCATCGTATACCGCCGCAGTACGGGCTTCGACATGAAATCGGGAACCATCTTTTCGTGCCTGCATGAGCTCTGCCGAAAATTCACCAGTATCCCTTACTTGCTGGAGTGCCTCTGCTCGGGTCGTATTGAAAAACTCGGTTCTAAGGATGTCTTCGGCTCGTTTGCCGATCACCTCGTCTGCTTTCCAGCCGTAGATGCGTTCCGCCGCGCGATTCCAGGCAGTGATGATCAAGTTCTTATCCGAGACGATGACAGCATCGTTGATTTGCTCCAGCCAGCGTGCCTGCAACAGCAGTTTCTCCTGTGCTTGTTTGTACGCCGTGACGTCCTGTACTGCTCCATACAAACCTGCAACCCGTTTCTGATCCGCATCCCAAATCGGGTTGGAGTAGTCTCGCAGCCATCTTAACTGACCCTGTTTTGTGATCACACGCATTTCCATGGTATCTGGCTGCCCGGAAAGAACGTTTTGCATATGTCTCACCAGGATGGGGAGATCTTCCGGGTGCACCAATTTTTGCCAAAATCCAGGCGCGGTTGACTCTTCCAACGTGTAACCGGTGATGCGGGTAAAAGACTCGGTGAACCATTCCGGGATGATGCTTCCATCCTCCGCTACGCGATCTTTATAAGCGTAGTCACTTGTCAGTTCGGACACCATTCGATAGCGCTCTTCTGACTCCTGCAGGATCCGCTCCGCCTGTTTACGATCTGTAATATCCTGTGCCGTGACGACCCGGTGCAGTAACTCTCCATTGTGGCCGAGCACGCTAACAATATCAACTTGAACCGGAAAGATCGAACGGTCTTTCTCCCTGCGGATCATCGAGGCTTCAAAACGGGCATGCCCGATCTGGTCTGCCTTTTGCACATGATGGCGCACCTGTTCATGGTCAGACGGCGCATACAAACTCAAGATTGGCGAGCCAACAATGTCTTCCACGCTAACCTTATGCATCCTGGCAAACGCCGGATTACAGACAAGGATGCGGTTGGTGTTTGGATCGTCGACCACAATTCCATGCGCGCAGCCTTCGAAGGCATCTGCCCATAGCCGTTGTTCTTCTTCTGCCTGTCTTTGGGCGGTCTTGTCCTGTGCCAGCACGAAGAAGCCTCTCACATGTCCATTCGCCTCACTGTCTGGAATGTATCTGACATCCATAAGGAGTTCTGTATCCCGAACGGGAATTTCACTTTCATAACTTACAGGCTGCCCCGCCAGCACTTGATCGACATATTTTGAAATTGTCTGGTAGGCCGGCTTTCCGAGCACTTCTTCGATATGTTTCCCCTCTGTATTTTCTTCATACCATTCCTGATAGGTTTTGTTCGTGAACTGATAACGCCGATCTGTCCCCACATACGAAATAAACACCGGCATGGCATCGATCACCCTATGTAACTGTAACTCGCTTGCTCGCATGGCAGCCGCGTAGCGCCGTATCAGCCAGTAGAGCAGAAGCGCTGTGACCAGCACATATCCCCATCCTTTATACAGGCTAATGGAAGCAAGCATTTCTTCATTTGTGGCGACCCGGGCAGCAAGCTTGTCAGAGAACAAGATCCAGAGACTGCCCAAAATCAAATAGCCGCCGGCGATTCCCAATGCTCCCGAGGGAAGCACGCCTGACGAAGAAGAGGTTGGATGCCTGGTCATAAACGCCTCAATGTGTAAGATCAGCCTGCACTTTTAAAAGGAAAAGATTAATTGCTCTCCAAACATTTTCCTGTCCATACCCTAATATGCACATGGGGGGATTCCCTACCTTACAAGATTGATATTCATCTCTTTGAAATGCTAAACCTTGTTCTTTCTAGTTTCAGGCTGGGAATTTTCCACCCTTGTCAAAAAAAGAAATCTGATTAAAATACGCTTGCTCTGTTCAGGGTGCCCCCCTCACTCTGAACAGAGCGTTTTATTAAGGGTGGCTGTCTAGAGGATGCTGTTCGAAGAAGTCCCAGATCGTTTGACCAAAATTAATAAGATCGTGAGTCCAATCATGGCCGAGATCCTGAATCGTATACAGGATCACCTCGGCTCCCTCGCTGCAATTGCTCCACCTCTCCTCGCCGATCAGGACATTATGGTGGATGTCGACGTGCTCAGGGTCGCAGCCATTTCGCTCTGCCCAGGCAGCAGCCCACTCAGGGATGCCTTCGTATGGGACGATACTATCGGCTGTGCCATGGATGGCGAATACAGGAACCGGGCGGGAGGGTGAGCATTGCCCGGACCGTTGGTATGCGCCGGAGATCGTCCCAATGGCGGCAATGCGATCTGCCAGCTCACAAGCCAACCGGTCAGCCATCGCGCCTCCGTTGGAGTGCCCGCTGGCGTAGATGCGGTTTGGGTCTACAGAACAGCGCTTCTGCAGGTGATCGATCAAATCGCGGATGAACTGCACATCGCGAGATCCCGGCGAGGGATTCCAGAATTCATCCAACCCTTGTGGGTACACAACGAGAAACCCCTCGCGGTCTGCCACGTTCGAGAACCTGCTATAGCTGACGAACCGCTCTGCCCCGATTCCGGCGCCGTGAAACACCAGCACTAAAGCTGCTGGCTCTTCCGGCTTATAGGTTGCTGGAACATGCAATAAAGACTGGCGGGTTTGCCCACCAGATTCGATCTGGTCAAAATAATCTCCACGTGTGCAACTTGCTGTCGCAACAGAAGATGGTGTAACCTGCTGTGTGACTCCCGCAGTGATTTCCACAGTTAGCGCAGGTGTGGCTTCCAAGGTCTTCTGTGCTGTAACAGTAACAATGGGCGTTTCTGATGTGCAGGCTACAACGAGGAGAACGACCAATACACTGGCTGTCCGATATCTGCCTCGAAAATTCATAGGTGGTTTATTCTGCGAAATCTTCTCTCACGAGTTTGATTAACGCTTCACGTTCCGGGATGATATTCTCATTCAACCGCGCGGCAGCGATGAGGGTCATCCAGCAGCGCATCTCATTCTCAGTATCCGGCCGAAGCGTGCGATATCTCCATAGATAGCGGCGATGATACAGCCGGACCATCATTTGAAGCAACAAAGGGATTTGCTTCGCGGCAGCTCTGACTCCAATTGTAAGAATCAGGCTCGTCCGCGCCACATCTGCCCAGGGGCTTCCGGCGCAGGCAGTCATCCAGTCGATGACCACAGGTCCGCTTTTGGTGATGAGTATATTCTCGGGATGAAAATCGCCGTGACAGATGTTCTGCCCATCGGGCAGCCGCTCAAGCAGATCGCCGACTTTCCTGCGCAAATCATCCGTGAGATGCGGCGTTTCGTCAATATCATAACGCAATCTGTCTTTATATGATGGTAAACCTATTGTGGATTTTTCATGGATATGAACCTGTAGTTCTGCAAGGGAGTGCGCATGCTTGAGCAACATCCACGGGCGCGCTTTCAAATCCTGCACCATGGAAATCCCCTCCATGCGCTGATAGATTAACCCGCGCCTGCCGTCCACTTCGACGATTTCGCGGGCTTCCGGCGAGGGGATGCCTGCCTCATACACGAGGCGTGCAATTCGCGCTTCATACTCCACCCAGTCAGGCGGGCACCAGTCGCGGTAGAGTTTCAAGATGTACCGCTCATCCCACGCATAAATTTCAGCCGTGCGACCTTCGGCTATTGGAGGAGAAGAGAGGACCTTTGAAGAACTTCTCACACAGCGATTGTAAACTCTTTTGCACTCGTTCCAGATCGATTACAACTCGCGTGAGAAATTGCCGATGATTTGCGGTATGATTTCAATAGAGGAGAATATATGGATGACCAAAAGGTAGATGACGTTCAGATGGGGATGGGAGCGATCGTTCACAAGGGCGGGGTTGCCTTCCGGGTATGGGCGCCGAACGCGCAATCGGTCTTTGTCACAGGGGAATTCAACGACTGGTCGGATGCCGCAACACCCTTAGCACATGAAGAAAATGGTTACTGGTATGCGAATGTGGAATCTGCAAAGCCCGGTCAGGAATATAAATTTGTGCTGCTCAATGGGGACCGCAAACTGGGACGCATCGACCCGTACGCCAGGCAGGTCACCAACTCCACAGGGAACGGTGTCATTTACGATCCATCCGGTTTCGACTGGCAGGATGAGCAATTCGATCTGCCTCCACATAATGAGCTGGTCATCTATGAAATGCACATCGGCTCCTTTTTTACTGACGCCGATGGGAAACCGGGTGGTTTCGACGATGCCATGGAGAAACTGGAGCATCTGAGACGGCTTGGCGTCAATGCTATCCAGATCATGCCGATTGCCGAATTCGCCGGGGATTACTCCTGGGGCTACAACCCGTCGCATATTTTTGCGGTGGAAAGTATTTATGGCGGTCCGGACAGATTCAAGGAGCTTGTTCGCGAAACACATAAGCGCGGCATTGCCGTGATTCTGGATGTTGTTTATAACCATTTCGGTCCAAGCGACCTGGATCTCTGGCAATTCGATGGCTGGCAGGAAAATGGAAGGGGCGGCATTTATTTTTACAACGATCACCGCGCCGAGACTCCCTGGGGCAGCACCCGCCCAGACTACGGGCGCGAGGAAGTGCGGCGCTTTATCCATGATAACGCCCGTATGTGGCTGGAAGAATATCATGTGGACGGCTTGCGTTACGACAGCACGCTATACATCCGCTGCATCGACGGCAACGAAGCCAATGAACTGCCCGATGGCTGGAGTTTGATGCAGCAGCTCAATGGCGACATCCGGGCGCGCTTTCCACGCGTCATCACCATCGCAGAAGACCTGCGAAGCAATCCCTGGATCACAAAGCCTGCCGGGGAGGGAGGAGCTGGCTTTCACGCGCAGTGGGATGCAAACTTTGTGCACCCCGTCCGCTCGATCGTAGCTCTTCTTCAGGATGAGCATCGCTCCATAGAAGCGATTCGCGCTGCGATCTCATTCCGCTACGAGGGCGATGCCTTCCGCCGCGTGATCTATAGTGAGTCGCATGATGAAGTTGCCAACGGCAAAGCGCGTGTGCCTCAGGAGATCAACCCGGACGACCCGACCGGCTGGCACGCGCAAAAGCGATCCACACTGGCGGCAGGGCTGGTCTTTACTTCTCCTGGCATCCCCATGCTGTTTCAGGGGCAAGAATTCTTGCAGGGGGAATGGTTCCGGGACAACGTGCCACTGGACTGGGACTTGAACGACCAGTACCAGGGCATCGTCCGTCTCTATCATGACCTGATCGACCTGCGGCTCAACAAACAGGGATTCAGCCGCGGGCTGCGCGGACAATTCTTGAACATCTACCATGTGAATGATGCGGATAACATCCTCGCCTTCCAGCGCTGGGACCAGCACGGTCCGGGCGATGACGTCGTGGTTGTGCTCAATTTTAGCAATATGCCAAGGGAAAATTATGTAATTGGCATGCCGACGACTGGATTGTGGAAACTCCGCCTGAACAGTGACGCGCCAATCTACAGCAGTGACTTCCAGGGGTTTTTCAGCGGTGACGTGGAAGCGGTTGGCGACCCGAAAGATGGCTTGAGTGCTCGCGCCAGCATATCCATTGGTCCCTACAGTACGCTCCTGTTCTCACAGGATCGATAGTAAGAACTCACATTGCGATCTTGCGAATAGAACTAGCATCTGAAAGCTGATGAATCGTCATCTGGGAACCTGTGGGGGAAGACTGGTGTATGGA
>JAICRQ010000348.1 GCA_025966435.1 Anaerolineales bacterium
ATCTCGCCTTCGCCGGTACAATCCACGAACATGTTGTGGGTCTGAGTCCATTCGGCGAGCGCTTTGCAGAGGAAGGCTTTGCCAGCATACGTAATGCGCGAGGGTGCAGGATAATACTTGCGCAGAGCGGATAAGTAATCCGCCGCAGAAGTATCCAAGGTAAGACGGTCGTAGATGTAGAGCGGCGTTCCGTATTGCTCTACAAGAGCTGTAATATCTTGACTCGCGATGAAAAGCGATTCGTTTTGGATGCGAGCCGAATCGGGGAAGAGGGCAAGTCTGTCTGCAATTTGGGATCGAGAGGAGGTCGAGGTCTGCATAAGACGCCTACGCGTTCTGAATTTCAGCGGAAGAATTCGCGGCACAGACCCGATTTTTACCGAGTCGTTTTGCCATGAGCTCGGCATTGTCTGCCATAAGCAGGAGCTCTTCGATGGAGGCGGCATCGTCGGGGAAGGTCGCAACCCCCAGGCTAAGCGTGTAACCCGGAATGGGGGAGCTGTCTTCACTTCGCTCGGGAGCACTTCCTGTCGCGGAATGGCGTAGTCGTTCGGCAAGCTGCATGGCTCCGCGTTTGGATGTATCGGGCAGGATAATCGCAAATTCCTCACCGCCATAGCGCGCAGCGACATCCGGCTCGCGGACGTTGAGGCGCAACAGGTTCGCGACCTCCCGCAAGCGGACGTCACCTGCGGGATGCCCCCATTTGTCATTGTATTCCTTGAACGAATCCAGATCGAGGATGATCAGGGAGAGCGGATGCTGATAACGGCTCGCGCGCGTGAGCTCTACTTCCAGAATTTCGTCGAAGGCGCGGCGGTTGGCGAGCCCGCTGATCACATCAGTCATTGCCATCCGTTTGACCTCCGCGTGCAGGCGGGCATTGTCGATAGCGATGGCGACAGATCCGGCCAGCGCCTTCAGCAGGTTGACATCATTTTCCGTCAACAGGTCATGACCAGACTCCACGTTCAACACGCCAAGGACATTGTCCTCCTTAAGGAGCGGCACCGCGATCTCGCTCCTTACATCATAGGAAGCGCGCATGAAATCAGAGTCCAGGCTGACGTCGCGCACGAACTGTGTTTCCTTGCTCCGTGCCGTCCTCCCGATCACACCCTCGTTGATGGCAATTTCACGTATGAGCATATCTTCCGGGTAGCCCAGCTGGGCACCCATATGCAAGACATCCCCATCAAACAGGTAAATGCTGGCGTAGGTGTACCCAAACGAGTCTTTTAATGACTGGAGCACGTTGTTCAGAATCTCCTCTAGCTCCAGGGAGGATGTTACGGCGTGAGAGACGGATTGCAGCATCGTCATCACCTGCAGATGTTCCTGACTGCGAGCATACAGACGCGCCTTTTCAACGGAGGTCGCGACCTGGTTTGCCAGGGTCTGGAGGGTCTGCAAATCATCTCTATTGAGCTCATTCTTTTTGGTGCTCTCTACATAGATCACCCCCAGCAGGACTTCCTTATCCAGCATGGGGATCCCGATCGCCGAGCCTTCCCGGACTGCAGAAGAAAAATAATAAGGGTCCTGGGAGACATCGCCGGTGAGATACGCCGTGCGGGTTTTCGCAACGTGACCAATAATGCCGCTTTCCATGTTTTGCTGATACCCGGGACGATACCCGAAATCCTGCGTGCCAGAAATGGCTGTGACTTCAAGCATATCGTCCGCCACGAGCAGGGAGATGGCGACCTCGGCATAACCATATTCCTGCACGATCACGTCCAACGTGTTCTCCAGGATTTCCTTTTCATTGAGGCTGTCCGTCACGAGCCTGCCCACTTCCGCCAGCAGCCGCAATTGCGCCGATTTGCGTTGTTCCATAGAAAGCAACAACTGCTCGCGCTCGAACCGCTGAGTCAAGGAAAGCTGTTCTTCATCGATCAGACGGCGGTTGTAGCTGGAGAACCCGATCAATATACAAAAGATAAAAAGAAAGACAAAAATCACCCCTGCAATAGGGTTGAACAGCGAGAACCCGAGCACGCCCGCCAGGATCAGGGCGGTCGAAATCAAATATCCAAGCATGGAGAAAAACAGCTCGCCCATGAGAATGGGAATGATGAGATAGTAAAGAACGGGAAGGCTGGCAGACCCACTCCAGTGCTGGAACAGCGCGAGCATGAAGATGGAAATTGTGAATAGTGCCAGAGTGAGGATCGTGGCAATCGTTAGGAACCCTCGGCGATTGAAATAGTATGCCGGGATTAGAGTCGCGATCATCGCCAGCGTGACGATCTCACCTCTGCCAAACGGCAGACGGCTCAAACGATATTGGAACTCCAATACTAACCCCCAAACGAGGATCAATATCAGGATGACGTTGAGTATGCGTGATAGATGGTGTTCTCGCGGATTCCCGATCCGCGCAGGCTCAACTAAACCCTCCCAAATTCCCGTGAACCGGCGCATGTTCATCCAGTTGTTCTCAATCTGCAGTGAGTATGAATAGGGAAAGGAACTTTATTCGCCAAAGAAGAGGTCCCACCATACTTCCCAGTTTGACGGCTGGGTGGGGATGGGGGTGGGAGTACCTGCTTCAATGGGCGCAGACCCTGGCTGTCCGAGAGGGACAACCGGCAGGTCGCCATCCTGAATATAATGCCCGTCGGTGCGTGCCCATTCCTCCACGGCGGCATCTGAGCCTGCATATGCCACCTGTGTTTGTAATGCCAATTGAGTCTGGACCGCCTGGGTTACCTGCATTTGGGTTAGCTTGCTTTGCGCACTCAGCATGTTGAGCTCCTCGAGACGGCGATTGAACTCAAGCACGATAAACACCAGCACGAGGATCCCTATCGCGACGAGCACACGACGGACGCTTATCGGAAGATTCATCATACGCCTATCTTAATCGTTATCGAATTCCCTGACAAGCGGCTATAATCCACCGAAAAGACTTTTCAACACTAAGGGCACAAAGATCACAAAGGTTTTAAACTTGAAGAATTTATTCCTTCGTGTCCGTTGTGCCCTTTGTGTTATAAAACCTACATTGGAGACTTAAATGCCCAAAGTAAAACAGATCAATCATGTGGCTGTGGTTGTAGATAATATGGATAAAGCTCTCTCGTTTTGGCGCGATGCCCTGGGAATGGAGCTGCATGAGCTGCGGGATGTCCCTGCCGAAAAATCGCAGGTCGCATTCCTGCCGCTGCCCGGCTCGGAAGTGGAATTGGTTCAACCGACGACTGACGACTCCGGGATTGCGAAATATCTTGCCAAACGCGGTCCGGGGATGCACCACATCTGCCTGGAGGTGGATGATATCGAAGAGATGATGTCGCAGTTGAAGTCGAGGGGCGTGCGGTTGATCAATGAAGAGCCGCGTATCGCTGCCGATGGAAAGAAATACGCGTTCATCCACCCGGAAAGCACATCTGGGGTGCTGGTGGAGTTGTATCAGATTTAGCTGCCGCGCTGAGCGGAGCGACGAATGTTTTTTGAGGAGCGTAGTCGAAGCGCGCTATTCCATGTAACCTGCGCTTCGACTACGAACTTCGCGAAAACCGCTCAGTTCTCCGCTCAGCGCGAATAGTATTTGTATGCTCGAAACTATCCCATCCATTCTTCGAGAACAGTGCGGGCTGAACCGCGAGCAGCCGGTGATCGTGGGTGTGTCCGGCGGTCCGGACAGCCTGTGCTTGATGAGCCTCCTACGGGATGCAGGTTATCACATCATCGTTGCGCATTTTAACCACAAGCTGCGCCCCGACTCGGACGCCGATGCCAATGTCGTGGAACAGACGGCGGCGAGGCTCAACCTGGTTTCTGTGATCGAGAGCGGCGACGTGCGCACCTACGCAGATCGGGAAAAGCTATCCATTGAAGAAGCTGCCCGCACTATGCGTTACCGGTTTCTCATGGCGCAGGCGCGTCGATTTAAAGCCCAGGCTGTAGCGGTCGGTCACACGGCGGATGACCAGGTGGAGACCGTGTTGATGCACTTTATCCGCGGGGCAGGGCTTGCCGGGCTGAAAGGGATGAGCTACCGCACAATTATCCACACGTTCGATTCGCAGATTCCCATCGTGCGCCCGCTGCTGGATACATGGCGCGAGGAAACAGTGGTCTATTGCGCCGCGCGCGGATTTCGCCCGCGGCACGACCCAAGCAATGCCTCGCTAGATTTCTTCCGTAACCGGTTGCGCCACCTGTTGATCCCCACACTCGAGTCGTACAACCCGCGTTTTCGCGAAGTGCTCTGGCGCACGTCGCGCTCACTGGCAGGCGATTACGAAGTGCTTTCGGAGGTACTGGATGAGGCCTGGGAACGCTGTGTCGTGGAGGAAACGGCGGAGTTCGTCGCATTTGACGCCCCGGCGCTGATGCAGCAGCCACTCGGACTCCAACGAAACCTGGTCCG
>JAICRQ010000048.1 GCA_025966435.1 Anaerolineales bacterium
CAAACGGGGACATCAATACCAGCGGAATTCCTGAGAGCACAGGCAGGATGAACCCGGCAATGAGCCCCATATCGTGATAAAGCGGCAGCCAGGAAACAACGACATCCTGTTTCATTATTGAGAGCGCCTTACTATAGGAATTGAGCTGATTAAAAACAGCCTGGTGAGAGAGTGCCACACCCTTTTGGAGACCGGTCGTTCCCGAGGAATGCTGTAGCAGGACGACGTCTTCTGGAGCCTGCTGAAAACCCTTGAGCGATTCAAAATCAATATCAGGTTGAATCTCAACCTGGTTGGTCACAATCAAAGAACGAACCGAATCGTCTTCCAGCAGCGCTCGCCGTACCTCTGCTTCGAATTCCGGATAAGTGATAATTGCAGCTGGCTTTGTCACCGAGATCAAAGCAGACAGATCTGCTCGGTATCGCTCTGGCGAAAGTTTTTCCGTCAGGAACGGCATAATGGACGGAATGGCGCCGTGCAAAATCGCGCCCCAAAAGGAATAGACCAAATCCTCGCCATGCTGCAGGATGAGGATCGTCACTTCGCCAGGCTGGATTCCCTCACGTTCTAAGGTTCGTGCATACGCGGCGGCTCCGCGCAGAAGCCTGTCGTATGTTACTGGGAGGTCTTCACGATTTGGGAACTGTAAATAAACGGCAACCTGGTCCGAGATTCGAGAGTGGAATGCCTTTAATTGTTCAGGAACTGTTATTTTAAGTGACATATACTTGTTGTTTCTCTAATGAAAGAAGCTCGGTGTTTTCATTGAGAACAGACCAGCTTTCTTATTTCGGGAACAAGCAACTTCGCAAATTCCTCCTCCCCCGCTGAACTTCGGTGGAAATTTTGATCAACAAACCCAGTGGACGGAAGAGCGTTCCAATAATCCAGCCAGTGCAGGCCCTCTCTATCTGTCCACTCTAGCATCCACTGCCGATACTCATCGTACGCCCAGCGTGGATAAAACGCGTTATATCGTAAATCGTGATTCTTACCTTCTGCTATAAAAATTGGCTCATTCACCAGGACAACAGGAGCCTCTTCTGCAATCTTAAAACCTGCATACAAAACATCCAGCAGGAGAGAATTCAGCAGATCGCCAGATTCATCGGGATGCCATCCCTCGTAATCCAAGTGATCACTTACATCTGGGCTCGGAGGCGCCGTCAAAGGTTGCAGACCTTTATGATTATCGATCCCTGTCCCTGCCCAGAGAAATCCCAGCATTTGGGTTAGCATAATGTTCTTGAGCCGCCTGCGTTCTCCAATAATGGTCTGATTCCAGAAAGTGCGTTCTGTGATTGGTTCTGCAAGGTGCGCAGATGACAGGTTATAAACACTCACAAGGCGCTGATAACGCTCGGCATGAGGGAGAATGAAATATGTCTCTGCCTTCTTAGGCTCAAGTGTATACAGGGTGATCAGCCAAAGCACCATATCGGGCTTATATTCCATTGCCTTATCTAATATCATAGCATCCCGCATGAGATAAGGCATCGGATACCCGAGATTGTAGGCACGGACATTCCGCCCATCACAAGTCTTGATTTGAAATCTATTAATTTGTTCAGAAAGGGTTTCATGTGCCTGCACGCCAATACCCCAAGTAGCAGAATCGCCAAGCAGAATCAATCGAAACTCATCTCTGGGTTTTCTGCTTGAAATGACGTGCGCTCCGAACATGGCATCAAAATCTTCATACACAGGCGCATTGTAGCCAATAGAATAAAAGGCAGGTTCCTGCTCATAAGGAAAGCGTAGTCTTCCCGGAAGAAGACGATTATATAGGGAAAGCTTCCCCACTGGCGGATCCATAAGTGCATAAATGATGTTGAGAACGATAAGGAGAAACACTGCTTTTAGCAGGATCTGCAGCGGGCGAACTGCAGGTTTCATTTACGTGATTCTATTAACGCCGAGAGCTGATTCAAATTGTCGAATGTATCTGGATTGAGTTCCGTGTCTTCAATGCGTACACCAAACGTGTCTTCGACGTACAAGGCAAGATCCATCAAACTAAAGGAATCAATCAATCCGCTGGAGAGGAGCGGCTCGTCTGCAGCGATTTTTCGCTGAGGCTGTTTGAGAATTTGTGTAGCAATAAATTTTTCCAGGCTGGAAATCGTTTGGTCGGTCATAGTATTCCTCTAGAAACCCTGGTAGATCCAGGTGGGTGACGTATCTGTCGTAAAGATCACCAGGGCAATCAGAATCAGGCAGAGCAAAACTGCCAAGAGATTTTCACGGGTAAAGAGAATTTCTGTTACTTTTTTCATAAGGAGATACTCTAGGGTTGTCTCAAATACGCTTCCATGAATTCGTCCAGATCACCATCCAGAACAGCCTGGGTGTTCCCGGACTCGTGTTCGGTACGGTGATCCTTCACCATTTGATAGGGATGCAGCACATACGAACGAATCTGGCTGCCCCACTCGGCTTTTGTGTATTCGCCGCGCAGGACTGCACGTTCTTCCTCTTTCTCCGCTTGTTTAAGTTCCAGCAAACGCGCCCGCAAAATCCGCATTGCAAATTCTCGGTTCTGGGTCTGGGAACGCTCGTTCTGACAGGTCACCACAATTCCGGTGGGGATATGTGTGATGCGGACAGCCGTCGCGTTTTTCTGCACATTCTGCCCGCCGGCGCCCGAGGAGCGATAGACATCCATCTTGATATCGCCCGGGTCGATTTGGATTTCTGCTTCATCCATCGCGACCTGCGGCAGGACTTCCACCAGGGCAAAGGAGGTGTGGCGGCGGTGCGCGGCGTCGAATGGAGAAAGCCGTACGAGCCGATGAACACCTTTTTCAGACTGCAGATAGCCGAACGCATACTCACCATTCACCGCAATTGTGACACTCTTGATACCTGCTTCTTCGCCATCTGTAATATCCAGGATTTCTGTTTGATAGCCGCTCTTTTCCGTCCAGCGCAAATACATACGCTCGAGCATCGCCGCCCAATCCTGAGAATCGGTACCACCTGCACCCGCATGAATGGCAAGGATGGCGGGGTCGCGGTCATACTTGCCGGAGAGCATCGCCGTAAACGAACGCTTTTCCAGCTCGGCTTCGATGGCGGAGACTTCGGATTCGAGATCCGCGCGCAGGCTTTCATCATCAAGCTGCGCCAGCTCCAGTGCATCGCTCAAGCGGTGCGAAAAGCCGCGCCATGATTCGACTTCCGCCTTAAAGTTGTTATACTGCTTCATGACGGATTGCGCCTGTGAGGGGTTGCCCCAGAAATCTGGACCCTCTATTTCTTTTTCAAATTCGGAAAGCTTGCTCTCTTTTGAGGCGAAGTCAAAGACGCTCCAGTAGCTGTTGTGTTAAGCTCTGAGCGGAATGTAATCGATTGACAAGGTCTTGCATGGTTCCTCCAAAATACTAGAGACTTGAGACAGGAGATTAGATTTATCTCCAAACTCTGACTCTCAGTGTAAATGTTCCTTCTACTTACTTTTCCCCAAAATACCTTCCACAAAGGCATCTGGATCAAAGGGGATAAGGTCTTCCGGTTTTTCGCCAAGCCCAGCGAACAAAATGGGCAGCCCAAGTTCCCGCTGGATGGCGAAGGCCATCCCGCCACGTGCCGACGAATCCAGCTTCGATAGAATCACACCTGTCACGCCGACGGCTTCCTTGAATGCCTTCGCCTGCTGCAGGGCGTTCTGCCCAGTGGTGGCATCCAGCACAAGCCAGACCTCGTGCGGTGCCCCGGGAAGAGCCTTCCCGACCACCCGATAGACTTTCTTTAACTCTTCCATTAAATTGAAACGAGTGTGCAAGCGGCCGGCGGTGTCCACCAGGACAATGTCCACGCCGCGCGCGGCTCCCGATTGAACGGCGCTGAACGCGACAGCGCCCGGGTCTGATTCCGGCGCGCCCGAAATCACATCCACCTTAAGGCGGTCCCCCCAGGACTGAAGCTGATCGACTGCCGCAGCCCGGAAAGTATCCGCCGCGCCAAAGAGCAGCGTCTTGCCCTGAGATTGAAAACGCTGCCCGAGTTTGGCAATGGTTGTGGTTTTCCCGGAGCCGTTCACGCCAACCACCAGAATGACGGAAGGCTTGTTCTCCAAACGGAGAACGGGCGGAGCATCCAGCCTGGTGCGAAGCTCGTTTTTGAGCGCTTCCGAAAGCTCTTCGGCATAAATCAGACCCTGATCGCGCATAACGATACGAAGCTCTTCCAGAATTTCGGCTGTGGTTTCAATACCCAGATCTGCCTGGATCAATAAAGCTTCTAAATCCTCCCAGGTTTCATGTGTAATTTGGGTAGCGCCCAGTAACTGGGCGATTTGTCCGAATGCTGCCTTGCTTGTTTTGGTGAGTCCGCTTTTCCACTTTTCGAAGAATTCAGCCATGACGGGCGATTATACCCCTCACGGTCACAACCGGGGGCATTCATATCGTGCGGGTATTCTATGATATACTGGTTTTTCGATTGAGGGCGAATCTAAAATTGATTGACAAAAGACTATGCCGATTGAGGCAAAATAAAGGTGTATGATCATGCCAAACGAACCAATTCATGTGACCGATTCTGCTTTCGAGAAAACCGTGTTGCAGTCTGAGATCCCTGTGATCGTCGATTTTTGGGCACCGTGGTGTAACCCATGCAAAATGGTAGCCCCCACGCTCGACAAGCTGGCAAAAGAATATGAAGGGAAAATCCTGATCGCCAAAGTGAATACTGACGACAACCCCGAATGGATGATGAAATATGGCATTCAGGGAATCCCGACCATGCTGTTTGTGTCGAACGGCAAAATCGTCCACCGCCAGGTGGGCGCCTTACCGGAACGCATGCTGCGCGATGTCGTGACACAATTCATGGAGGTCGTCAGCCAGGCGTAGCCCAAAGGAGGGCACGATGAATAAGACCATTGTCGTTCTTGCTTCATTGCTGGCTCTATTGGTTGGCGCCTGTAGCCAGATCCCCGGTTTAACGCCAACGCCGGGGACAGGCCCCACTGTCAACCCCGATGATCTATTTCAGACAGCCGTTGCGCAAACGCTGACGGCGCGCGCGACGCTCCCATCCGAAACGGCAACTGTGCCCGCCGTAACCGACACGGCGATCCCAACTGCTTCCCCTGTTCTTTCCGTTACGGATACCCAAGCGGCTGGTACGGAAACCGTCACCCCCACACCGATTATTGATTTGAGCGCCACCTCGATCACTGCCACAGGAAATATACCAACAGCCACCAATCTGCCTGCGAATGGAACCACCACGGCTACTCTTGCTCCGGGAGTGACCCCTATTTGGACACTGGCTGTGCGCACCTATGGAACTTTACCGCCTGCTGTACCGTTTAGTAATATAACATTGGTCAACAAGGCAAATACAGAAGCGTATATCTCCCTGCAGGTGACGATGCCAGATGGAACATATTCCATCATCGAGTATCCCGTCGAAGGGCGCATAACGATTCAGGCTCCAGTGGGATCGTATCTGTACGTCACCTGGGTTGGCGGTCGCAAGATGGTCGGTGAATTCAGGCTTCGCAATGATGACGATCTAACAATCACCTTATTCAGGGACCGGGTTGCCATTCATTAATCGCTCGAAGCTGCACTCAACAATCGAAAGTGAATCAAGGAATGAACCGAAATATATTACTTCTGGGGGTAGTATTCATCCTGCTTGTAAGCGCCTGCGCCCCGCGTGGGACACCGACAGCCGACCCGGTGGATATTCAACATACTGCCGAAGCAGCTGCCTTCACTATGGTCGCCGAGACACAGGCGTCTGTGCCAACGGCAACACCCCTCCCACCCACCGAGACGGCCAGCCCGACTCTACCGCCTTCGAGCACGCCTCTGCCGCTGCCTACTTCAGGGACCCCAGGATTGCTTCCCACTACAGGCGCGCCCACCTCTGTAACTCAGCAGGCACTTCCCACACAAGCACCGCCCACGTCCAGCTCGGGAGGAGGCAACACGCAAGATGTCTGCAACCAGGCGCTCACTTCCTGGCAGGGACCCACTGCAAATTTCAGCATTGCCAACCAGACCCAACCACAAGGGACGATCGTTCTATCCATGTACGTGGTGACAGACCTGGGTCAGTGCGGCTATCTCATCACGGGGGACAGCTTCTCCGGACCAATCGGGAGTTATTCTGCCGCGGCATTTATCACCGGCAGGCAAAACTTTAAGGCATTCGGTAGTTTCCGCATCACAGAAGGCAACTGGTCCATTGTTGTAAAAAATGACAGCATTGAAGCCCGGGGCGGATGTTACCCCAATTGTTAACCCTATTAGGAGATCTTCCCAAAGCATGAAACGTCTTTCGATTTTCACCTTAATCCTTGTTGCCACATTGATTCTCAGCGCCTGTGGGGCGGAACCGCCTCCGCCGACGATGAACGCTGTGGATGTGCAAAACACAGCAGTCGCCGCGGCGCTAACGATGGTCGCGCAGACCCAGGCAGCCATCCCTACAGCGACGCCCCTGCCTCCTACCGAGACAGTGACTCAAACTCCTTTGCCCACCGACACACCCCTGCCTTTGCCCACGACCAACGTGACGGTAACCTCCACAACAGCTCCTGTTAGCACTAACAATTCTGGTGGCGATCCGTGCCAGACCAGGGTCCTTTCTCCGGAACGAGGAAGAGAGACTATCATCCGAGTGGTGAACACGACAAACGTGACGATCACCGTATCCATGTATCTCAACGAGACTGCCGCGCATGGTGAATGTGGATATAGATCGTTCCAGCTTTCCAAGAACAACGACATCGTTTATACCGATTTAGTACAGGGATGCTATGACCTGTGGGCATTTAGCAGTAGTTCGGATGTCAACGCCAGGGGAGGCGGGTGTATCAACAATCCTGACAAATGGACGTTCGAGGTCCGGGAAGACATGATCAAATTTACGGGTCCATAATCAGACAAACATTCAGCTAAAGATAAGAGGTGAGTAAATACTCACCTCTTTTTTATTCGAAAAGGAACAACCAGAATGAATGCAGCGTCAATCCATTAATACAATTGGAGGTACTATTGTGAAATCCAAAATTCTCTTGTTACTGGTCCTTTTGGTTGCTTCCTGCACTCCCCGGCTGGAGCCCACGCCTGAGCCAGACACAGCGGTAACCAGTCCGCCGGTGGATAGTATGCCAACAAATGAACCTATTACAAACCCGTTTGCGCCGCAACCGGGTGACGAGTCACTTTCCCGCGGCAATGTGTACATCAATGAAGCTAGTCTAATCATCCGGGAAAGCTTCCCACCTCAGATCTCATTGACGTTGACTGGAGACTTGCCAACGCCGTGTAATCAGTTACGCGCGGAGATCAGCCCACCGGACACTGATAATAAGATCGTTGTAGACGTCTATTCTGTGATGGACCCCAGTCAGGTTTGTGTGCAGGTACTCGAACCCTTCGAAGCCTCCATTGACCTCGGGACGTTTCCCACCGGGCATTATACGGTTTGGATAAACGGTGAGATAGTTGGTGAATTTGATACGTAATAAAAATCCGAGCCAGACCCTGATCTGGCTCAATCTTTTTCGGGCTTGCTGATGGAGGCGAGGCGCGCCTTGGTCAACCGCATCAGATCGGCTACGGGCAGCCTGATATTCAGTCCTCGCTGCCCGCCTGAAACATGGATGGCTTCATAGTTTTGCGCGGATGAGTCAAGCACTACTTGAAATCCCTTATTGAGCAAGGCAAGCGGCGAGATGCCCCCTGCCTGTAAACCTGTCAGCCCCTCAGCTTCTCGCTCCGTGGGCAAGTAGACTTTTTTCTCACCCACAAACGCAGCCAGCGGTTTTAAGTCCACGATATTGGCTCCGGGAATTACAACGAGGAGTGGTTTCCTGGGCTTGTCACGGGTGACCACAATGGTTTTGAATACCTGCTCGAGCGGCACCTTCAGGAATTCCGCTGTTTCACGTGCGCCCATCTTTTCCGCAGGTGTTTCAAAGGCTGCGTAGGAAACCTTTTGGGCATCTAAAAAGCGAGTGACATTATTGACAGGAGGCACGGCAGCTCCGTTTTCGCCTTGTATGGCGACTTGACGCACGTAGTACAATTATTGGAATGAAAGCAACCAGAACCGCTGTTCCGCTCGAACGATTGCTGGAACAACTCCCTGAAAATTATACTCTTGCCGAGCGGGAGCTGATTCAGCGCGCCTACCGGGTGGCGGAGGAGGCGCATCGTGAGCAAAAGCGCCATTCGGGTGAGCCCTACATCAATCATTGTCTCGCCGTGGCAAGCATTCTCGCCGACCTGCGCGTCCCCGCCGATGTGGTCGCCGCGGGCTTGCTTCATGATACTGTCGAAGATACGGCGCTCACGTTGAATGACATTAAGCGCGATTTCGGCAATACGGTTGCCGTCCTGGTAGACGGCGTGACGAAATTGACCAATCTGCCGCGCGTCTCGCGTGATGACCAACATGCCGAGAATGGAAATGGAAAGAATGGCAGCGAACCTTCAGATCCCCTGCCGATCAACAATGCTCTGGGACGAAAGCAAGACCTTGTTTCAGAGACGTTGCGCAAGACCTTCCTCGCCATGGGCGAAGATGTCCGCGTGGTGTTGATCAAGCTGGCAGACCGTTTGCATAATATGCGCACCCTTGGCTTCATGCCCGAACACAAGCGCAAGCGAATCGCCAAGGAAACCCTCGACATTTTTGCACCGCTGGCAAACCGCCTCGGCATCTGGCAAATCAAGTGGGAACTGGAAGACCTGGGGTTTCGTTATCTTAACCCTGAAAAATACAAAGAGATCGCCGAGCAGATTCAGGAACGCCGCCCGGACCGCGAGGAGCAGATCGAAGCCATCAAAAACAATCTGATCAATTTGCTGGACAGTCACAATATCCATACTGAGATCAGCGGTCGCCCGAAGCACATCTACTCGATTTATAAAAAAATGACCCAGAAGGGAAAGCCGTTCGACCTCGTGCGGGATGTGCGGGCGGTCCGCTTGATCGTGCCGGATATCCCATCCTGCTACGCCGCCCTGGGAGTGATTCATACGCACTGGCGCCCGATTCCCGGCGAGTTCGACGATTACATCGCCGCGCCGAAAGATAACTTTTACCAATCCCTGCATACGGCAGTGATCTACGACGATAAGCGTCCACTCGAGGTACAGATCCGCACGGCAGAGATGCACCAGAATGCCGAATACGGCATCGCCGCGCACTGGCGTTATAAGGAAGGCGCGCACCGCGACAAGAACTACGAACAGCGCATCAATTGGCTGCGTAACATGATGGAATGGCGCACCGACGTGAACGATGCACAGGAATTCGTGGAAGGCATGAAGACCGACGTCTTCCAGGACCGAGTGTACGTCTTCACGCCGCGCGGTGACATCATCGACCTTTCCGCGGGCTCCACACCGATCGACTTTGCCTATCACGTCCACACCGATATCGGTCACCGCTGCCGGGGCGCGCGGGTCAACGGGAAGCTCGTCCCGCTATATCAGGAGCTAAAGACTGGCGATCAAGTTGAGATCCTGACGGCGAAACGGGGCGGTCCGAGCCGGGATTGGCTGAACCCGAATCTGGGATTGGTCAAGACCCAGCGCGCCCGTTCCAAGATCAAAGCCTGGTTCAAGAAACAGGAGGATGAGCAGAACCTGGCGCAGGGACGCGCCACGCTCGAACGTGAATTACAACGGCTGGGCATTACGAATACGAATTTCGAAAAGATGGCGCGCGAGCTTGGCTTCAAAATCCCCGAAGAAATGTTTATTGCTCTGGGAAATGGCGATCTGTCAGTCAACAGAGTCATTAGGCAGCTTTCTGAAATTCAAGAGACGACCGATACTCTGGAAGCCACGATTCCCATCCATGGAGCAAAGCCCTCCACCGACGCTGTCGAAGTAGTGGGCTTGAAGGGATTGCTTTCGACAATCGCGCGCTGCTGCAACCCGATGCCCGGTGATCAGATCGTAGGCTATATCACACGCGGGCGGGGCGCGACCATCCACCGCCAAGATTGCCCAAATATGTTACGCATCAAAGATAAGGAGCGCCTCTTACAAGTCGACTGGGGCAAAGTGGAGCGCACCTTCCCTGTGCATATCACGGTCAAAGCCTATGATCGCCAGGGCCTGATGGGTGATATTTCCACCCTGCTTCAGAATGAGGGGGTGAATATCGCCGACGTCTCTGTGAATTACAACCGCACAGTGGCAGACATAAAGCTTGTGATCGAAATCCGGGATCTCGCTCAATTGAGCCGCATCCTCACCCGCATCGAAAGCCTGCCAAACGTCCTCGAAGCCCAACGCACAAAGCCGGGATAAGTCACTCCCTTTTGAAGAGATGGCGCGAATCAGCGAGTGGGGTATAATCTCGCCGCTTTTACACGATGACAATCCTTAGCGTAGACCAGGCGCGCAAGCGCATTCTTTCCTATTTTCAACCCGTCACAACTGAGACCCTGCCGCTTACGGGATGTTCCCGGCGCGTGCTTGCCGAAGATATCGTCGCGGCAAACGACCTGCCTCCGTTCGATAACTCTTCGATGGACGGATTCGCAGTCCGCGCCGCAGACGTGGCAGATGCGACGACCGATTCACCCTGCACGTTGCGCGTCGTAGCAGATATTCCGGCCGGCTCACATCCGTCCATTGTCCTCGCAGAAGGTGAAGCCGCGCGTATCATGACGGGCGCGCCCATCCCGGCGGGAGCCGATGCCGTTGTCCCTGTAGAAGATACGGATTTTAACGATCGCGATGCAGGCGCCCCTCCCCCGGAAGAAGTTCAAATCTTGAAAACAACCCAAACCGGTTGGAATATTCGCCCGCGCGGCATGGACATTCTCTCTGGTGAAGTGGTCCTGCAAAAGGGACGCGGCCTCAAGCCGCAGGATCTTGGTTTGCTGGCAATGCTCGGCGTTGCGAGCGTACCGGTGTTCCGTAAGCCGCGCGTCGCTTTATTTTCCTCCGGGGATGAACTACTTCCACCGGACGCGCCTCTGGAAGAGGGTAAGATCCGCGACTCGAACTCGTTTACCCTTGCCGCGCTGATCGAAGACGCCGGTGCAGAGGTCGTGCGGCTAGGGGTCGCAAAGGACACTTACGACTCTGTCAAAGCGTTACTGGAAAAAGCGGCTGCTCTTCATGTGGATCTGATACTGTCCTCTGCAGGTGTAAGTGTCGGCGCGTTTGACTTCGTGAAGCAAGTGATCGAGTCGGACGGCAGCATGGATTTCTGGCGCGTCAATATGCGGCCCGGAAAACCTTTGGCATTTGGCGACTATAAGAAAATTCCATTCATTGGCTTGCCCGGGAATCCGGTCTCTGCCTTTGTGGGCTTTGAGGTTTTCGTGCGCGCGGCGCTGGGTCGGTTAAGCGGGTCGTTTGGCGGAATCAGGCAAACGATCCGGGTGAGATGCGCGGAGCAAATCGACTCGGATGGAAGGGAAAGTTATCTGCGCGCGCAGGTGCAAGTGGAGGACGGCGCGTTCGTCGCTCGCCTGACGGGTCACCAGGGTTCGGGAAATTTACATTCACTCGTTCAGGCAAATGCTTTACTAATTATCCCCGCTGGTGTAAAATGCGTGCCTGCTGGGCAGGAAGTGGAAGCCTGGTTGATCTGAGGATTCATGGAAAAGAGATTATCACAGCTTGCAATTGCACTCACGGTCATCGGACTCCTCGTTTCCGTGTATATGACAATTTACAAAATCACCTCAAATGACAACATGTGCATTGGCTCTGGAGCCTGTAAAACTGTCAATGAAAGTCGATACTCCGAAGTAAACATCGCTGGGCAAGTTGTTCCTGTGGCTGTCCTTGGTGTGGCGGGGTACGCGGTGATCTTAGGGGTGCTGCTCTTCGAACAAAGAGCCGATTTTCTTCAGCAGAACGGAAGCCTGGTCTTTTTTGGCTTATCGCTGATGGGTTTCCTGTTTACACTGTATCTGGTTTACGTTGAGATCGCGCTGATCAAAGCGTTCTGTCCGTTTTGTGTTACATCACAGATCGCGATGACCCTTATTTTTATTTTGTCGGTCATCCGCGTGGTACGACAACCCTAAACACAGGAGGAAAGCATGCCCCGTATCAAATGTCATTACGCAGATTGTGTTTTTTTGGATGAAGGCTATTGTAGCGCGGCGGCTGTAGAGATCGACCCGGACACTGGCTGTGCAACTTATTCGCCGAGCGAGGATGCAGCGGCGGCTGATGAGTGGGAAGAAGAGGATCTCGAAGAATGGGAGGAGGATGACGCCGATGATGAAGATGATGAGCTCTGGGATGAAGACGAAGATGAATTCTAGCGCTTTAAACTGTATC